>JBFKAF010000151.1:0-7372 GCA_041621735.1 Pseudomonas sp. | reverse complement strand
GCTCACGGCTCAGGGTGCCCTCCGGGAAAAACACCAGCGATTGGCCGGCCTGCAAGGCTGCGGTCAGGCGTTCGGCATCGGCGGCGCTGCGCTGCACATCGAAGCGTTCGACGAAGCAGGTCCCCAGCTTGCGCAGGAAACGCCCGGCGATGCGCTGACTCGCCAACTCGCGCTTGGCGACGAAGCTGAACTCGGCCGGCAGCACCGCGCAGAGAGCCAGCCCATCCAGGTAGCTGGCATGGTTGGCGACCAGCACGCGCACCTCCGGTAGGCGTAGCTGGCCCAAACCCTCTGCGCGCAGCGGCACCCCGGCCAGGCGCAGAAACAGCCGCGCGGCCACCCGGGTCAGTTGGCGACACCAGGCCGGGCGCGGCAGCAGCGCCACCGTCAGCCAGGTCAGGCTGGCGATCAGCAGCAGCACGGCCCAGAAATACCCGGCATACAGCGCGGCGCACAGCGCCCGCCAATAGCGCCCGGCTTGCGCCTGCACGGCCGCTTGCAGCAGGCGCAGCAGTTGTCGCCACACCGCGCGCTGCGGCTGCCCCACTTCGCCGCGCTCGTACAGCTCGCGGCTGGCGGCGCGACGAATCTTGCCGCTGGAGGTTTTCAGCACGCTGTGCGGGGGCGCCAGCACGATATCGTCCGGCGGCACGCCGGTGAGGTCGAGGGCGACCCGATTGATCGCCTGCTGCAAGCCGCGCCGCGCCGCCGCTTCCTGCTCACGGGTTTCCGCCAGCACCACCAGACGCTCGCTGCCGCTGGCCGCATCGCCACAGCCGAACACCGCCACGCAGCCTTTGCGCAGGCCCGGCAGGTTGCCGACTGCCGTCTCGATATCGTAGGGATAGATGTTGCGCCCGCCGCGGATGATCAGGTCCTTGACCCGGCCGCTGAGGTAGAGCTCGCCTGCGGCCATGTAGCCCAGGTCGAGCGAGTCCAGCCATTCGCCATGGCGCACCCGTTGGCTCTCCTGCGGGTTGCGGAAGTAGCCGCCGGTGGTCGACGGCCCCTTGAGTTGCAGATGGCCCTCGGTGCGCTCGGGCAGCTCGATGCCGCTGCCATCGACGATGCGTAACTGGTGCCCCGGCAACGGCCGGCCGCTGGCGACGAAGCGCAGCACATTGCTTGCGTCCGCAGCGGCGGCCAGCGCCTTGCCACTTGCCTGGAACGCCTCGCGCTGCACGCGGTCGACCAACGGCCCGCGCCCCAGGGGCGGGAAGGCCGCGCCCAGGGTCGCCTCGGCCAGGCCATATACCGGGGTGAGCGCACTGGCGGCCAGGCCGTAGTCGGCGAAGCGCTCGGCGAAGCGCTGCAGGGTGTCCGGGTTGACCGGTTCGGCGCCGTTCAGCGCCAGACGCCAGCGGCTCAGGTCCAGTCCCTCCAGCGCGGCCTCGTCGAGCTTGCTCAGGCACAGCTCGTAGGCGAAGTTCGGTGCCGCCGAGAGGGTGCCGCCATAGCGATGGAGGGCCCACAGCCAGCGCGCCGGCCGGGCGAGGAAGGCCAGCGGCGACATCAGCACGAGCGCAAAGCCGTAGTACAGGCTGCCGAACCAGGCGCCGATCAAGCCCATGTCGTGGTACATCGGCAACCAGCTGACGAATACGTCATCGCCGCTGACCCGCAAGGCCCGACCCATGGCGCGCAGATTGGCCAGCAGGTTGGCGTGGCTGACCATCACCCCCTTGGGCTGGCCGGTGCTGCCCGAGGTGTACTGCAGGAAGGCGATGTCCTGCGCCTGGCGCCGGGGCGCGACGAAGGCGCCGGGCTCACTGGCCAGTTCGTCCACCGTGACTATCTCGTGCAGGCTCGGCACCTGGGGTTTGAGCAGCCGGGCCAGCAGTTTGGCCTGCACCACGGTGATCAACAGGCTGGCCTCGGCGTTGTCGAGAATGCCGGCTTGACGCTGCAGGTGCTCCTCGATCTGCGACAGACGCATGGGCGGGTAGATGGGCACCGGCACCCCGCCGGCCAGGAGAATGCCGAAGAAGCCGTGCAGGAAGTCGCGGCCGGTGGGCAGCATCAGCGCCACCCGTTGCCCAGGGTTCAGGCCGCGGCGCTGCAGGCCGGCGGCCACGGCTGCGGCGCCCTCGTGCAAGGCGGCATAGCTGATATCGTCGCTCTGCTCGGCGTCGCCCAACAGGCGCACATGGATGCGCTGGGGATGCCGCTGCACGTGCCAGTCGAGCACCTCGACCAGGGTCTGCGCCTGATCAGGTGCCAACTCGTCGCTGATCGCGGCTTGCCGAATCTCGTCGGAGCCCTGCTGAGGCGCCGGTGCGGCGCAGTCGAGGCCTTGCAGGGCACGCAGCAGATCGTCCGGGGTCTCCGCCGCGGCGAACAGCTCCTCCGGCAGGCGCACGCCGAACTCACGCTCGACCCGTGACCACAGCTCCACCCGCGCCAGGCTGTCCAGACCCAGGTCGCGATCGAGCACGCTGTGCAGGCTGACCCGCACATCCTCGGCAACGTACGGGCGCAACTCGGTCACGGTGTGCCGAACGATCTCCAGCAGTTTTTCCGCAGCCCTCTCCGCGCCGGGGTTGCTGCTGGTGGCATGAGGCAAGCGAGACATAGGCGGCCCCTCACACGACAGGGCAGTGGTAGCGACTGCCCACGCCAGTGAACAATAAGCCCCTGGCGCCGCCGGCGATAATAACCTCTGGCCCATAGCGCAGCCGTGGTTATTCCGAGGGCGTCTTTCACCGCCTGGGTCGGCGGACAGTGCCCGGTATTGCGGGAAAATGCCGGCGCTAGACGGCAGGCCGCCCAGCACCTGACGGCCTGCCTGACGCGTTGATTAATTGAACTCGTCACGCCGGCCACTAAGCTTGCTGGAAGGCGCCTGCACGCCGAGGAGAGACCGCCATGTCAGCCAACCTTGCCCCCGGCGTGAGCCACCGCGAAGCCTGGGCCTGGGCGATGTACGACTTCGCCAACTCCGGCTACACCACGGTGGTGATCACCGCGGTGTTCAGCGCCTACTTCGTCGGCGTAGTGGCCGGCGGCGCGACCTGGGCCACCCTGGCCTGGACCAGCGCCCTGTCCCTCTCCTATGCCCTGATCATCCTCAGCGCGCCGTTGCTCGGCGCCTATGCCGACGCCTACGCCTGCAAGAAACGCCTGCTGCTGCTCGGCACCCTCGGCTGCGTCGCCGCCACCGCCGCGCTGGCACTGGCCGGGCCGGGAACCCTGGGCATCGCGGTGCTGTTCATCGTGCTGTCGAGCTTGTGCTTCGGCAGCGGCGAGAACCTGATCGCCGCCTTCCTCCCGGAAATCGCCCGCGCGGACGCACTGGGACGGGTCTCCGGCTGGGGCTGGGGTTTCGGCTACCTCGGCGGCCTGGTCAGCCTGGGTGCCAGCCTGGCCTATGTCAGCTGGGCCCAGGCCCAGGGGCACACGGCGGCGCAGTTCGTGCCGGTGTGCATGCTGATCACCGCGGCGCTGTTCGCCCTGGCCAGCCTGCCGACCTTCCTGTTCCTGCGCGAACGCAGCCAGCCGCAGCTGCAGGCCGGGGCCCAGCACAGCGCGCGGGTGGCCTTGGCGCGCTTTGCCCAGACCCTGCGCGAGGCCGGACGCTACCGCGACCTGCTGCGTTTTCTGGCGTGCACCGTCAGCTACCAGGCGGGGATCTCCGCGGTGATCACCCTGGCCGCCATCTACGCCGACCAGGTGATGGGCTTCAGCACCCAGGACACCCTGATCCTGATTCTGCTGGTCAACGTCACCGCCTCGGTCGGCGCCGTGCTGTTCGGCCAGCTGCAGGACCGCCTCGGCCACGTCGCCACCCTGAGCCTGACCCTGTTCGGCTGGATGCTGATGATCGGCCTGGCCTGGGCCGCCGAGGGCCCGCCGCTGTTCTGGCTGGCGGCGAATATCGCCGGCCTGTGCATGGGCGCCAGCCAATCGGCCGGACGCGCCATCGTCGGCCTGCTGGCCCCGCCGACACGCCTGGCGGAGTTCTTCGGCCTGTGGGGCCAGGCGGTGAAACTGGCGTCGATCCTCGGCCCCATGACCTACGGCCTGAGCAGCTGGCTGAGCGGCGGCGACCACCGCCAGGCGATGCTGATCACCGGAAGTTATTTCGTCATCGGCTTGCTCCTGCTGGCCAGCGTCGACCTCAAGCGCGGGCGCCGCGCGGCCCTGGCCGAGCAGCCAGATCCGACTGCCGGGTAACCATTCGCAGGGTCATCCAGCCGAGCAGCGACTGCTTCGCCACCGCCACCGGACAGAGCGGTCGCTAACCCACCAGCAACGCCGCCAGCGCCTCGCGCAACGTTTCTGGAATCGCTACCGGACGGTTGCTCGCACGGTCGACGAACACATGCACGAAGCGCCCCGCCGCGCAGGCTTCGTCCTCGCTGGCCTTGAACACCGCCAGTTCGTATTGCACCGAGCTGTTGCCCAGTTTGCCGACCCGCAGACCGATCTCGATGCGTTCGGGAAAGGCGATGGAGGCGAAGTAGTCGCAGGCCGAACTGACCACGAAGCCGACCACCTCGCCGTTGTGGATATCCAGACCGCCGACCTCGATCAGGTAGGCGTTCACCGCGCTGTCGAAGTAGCTGTAGTAGGTGACGTTATTCACGTGACCGTAGAGGTCGTTGTCGTGCCAACGGGTGCTGATCGGCTGGAAGTGCGCGTAGTCGCTGCGCAGGTGCTGGGGCTGGCTCATCTGATGTCCTTGTTGTTCGCCGCTGTTGTACGAAGCTTCGCGGCCAAGGCCGCTCCCACAAGAGCGTCTTGGTTGCCAGTGGGAGCGGCCTTGGCCACGAAAGACCTCCGCCCGTAGCCGGATGAAATCCGGGGGATAGCCTGATTCAGTACGCCACCTGATAGAGCGCCAGGGCATGCGCCTCGGTCATTTCGCGTGGGTTGTTGACCAGCAGGCGCTGCTGCAGCATCGCTTCCGCCGCCAGCTGCGGCAGCATGCTCTCCGCCACCCCGGCATCGCGCAAACAGGTGGGCAGGCCGCTGCGTTGGCTGAAATCGGCCAGGGCGCCGATGAACTGCTCGGTCTGCGCCATGGCATTGCCGGGGCGCAGTTTGTCGCCCAGCACCAGCGGCGCCAGCTCGGCGTACAGCGGCGCGGCAACCGAGGCGTTAAAGCCCAGCACATGCGGCAGTACCAGCGCATTGGAAAGGCCGTGGGGAATATGGAAATGCCCGCCGAGCGGATAGGCCAGCGCATGCACCGCCGCCACCGGCGCATTGGCGAAGGCCTGCCCGGCCAGGCAGGCACCGAGCAGCATGGCCTGGCGCGCCTCGCGGTTGCCGCCGTTGTGCACCGCCTCGTCCAGGTTGGCGGCCAGCAGGCGCAGCGCCTCGCGGGCCAGCAGATCGGACAGCGGGTTCTTCTTCAGCGCGCTGGTGTAGGCCTCGATGGCGTGCACCATGGCGTCGATGCCGGTGGCGGCGGTCACCGCCGGCGGCAGGCCGAGGGTCAGGTCGGCGTCGAGCAGGGCCAGGTCCGGCAGCAGCAGCGGCGAGACCACGCCCTGTTTGGTGGCCGCCCCCGTGGTGACTATCGCCACCTGGGTCACTTCGGAACCGGTGCCGGCGGTGGTCGGCACCTGGATCAGCGGTAGACGCTGGCCCTTGGCATTGCCGACGCCATAGATATCCGCCAGGGTCTGCGCACACTGCGGATGCGCCAGCAAGGCGACCAGCTTGGCCACGTCCATGGAACTGCCGCCGCCGAAGCCGATGATTAACTGCGCCTTGAGCGCCTTGGCCTGCTCGACGGCGTCGAGCACTATGGCTTCGGGTGGGTCGGCCAGCACCTGATCGAACACCTGGGCGGTCACCCCCTCGCGCAAGCAGCCGGCAAGCACCTCGGCGAGCAAGCCGAGCCGGGTGATGCCGGGATCGGTGACGATCAGTACCGACTGGGCGCCGCGCTCCCGGCACAGCGCAGCCAGACGATGGGCCGAACCGGGCTCGCAGATGATCTGCGCGGTGGTAGCAAAGCTGAACGGCTGCATGCTGCTGTCCCCTCTATGGTGTCCTGTGAGCGATAGGTGCGGAGCGAGCCCGCGCCTACCCGTTACTGTCGCACCGAAGTGGCGCGCAACACCACTCACAGCAACAGTCATTGGCCCCCTACCCTCTGCCACCCTGGTCCTGGGCTGGTAACGCTGAGACAGCGGCCGGAAGGCAGCGCGATGTGACGGCTGGAGTCCCGGATGCCTCCGGGCTACGGCGGGTACAGCGCCATCGCGGCTCGCTCAGAGCGCAGCACGCAGCCATTGCAGGTACTCGGGGCTCTCGGCTATCGAGTTATGGTTCTTGCCCGCGATGACCTTGAGCGAGGCCACGCCGGGGGCGAAATGCGCTAGCAGGCGCTCGGTGCTCGCGCGCGGGATGACCTCGTCGTGTTCCGCCGCGAGCAACAGGGTCGGCACGGCGATGCGCGGCGCGTACTTCCAGGACTCGAACTTGTCCTTGAGCAGCCACTGCACGGGGAAAACAGGGAACTGGCGTGCGGCGAGCTCTTGCAGGCTGTTGTAAGGCGTGATCAGGATCAGCCCGGCGGCGGGACGCTGGCTGGCGAGGCGTACCGCAACCCCCGAACCCAGACTGCGGCCCAGCACCACGATACGCGAATGGCTGGCGTGCACCCGATCGAACAAGGCCAGGGCATCGCGCTGGATGGCCTCCTCGGAGGGTGACCCGGTGCTGCCGCCATAACCCCGGTAGTGCAGCAGGTAGAGCGCATGATCGGGAAAGGCCTGGGCGAACTCGGGCAGGTTCAGCGAGACATCCTCGGCGTTGCCGCCGAAATAGATCAAGGCATTCGGCCCGGCGTGCGGCCTGACCGACACCAGCAGCTCGGCGTCGCTTACCGGCAACCGCAGCGTCGTGGCCGGAGTCGCGATGGCACGCGGTTGTGGGAAGTAAATCAGCGCACGCTGAAACGCGAACAGGGCAACGCAGGCCAACGCATAGCACACGACAACTAAGACAAAGAGCGAAACCATGCGCGACATGCGGCCAACTTCCATTCAGAACCATAAAAAGGCAGACCGGCATTAGGGGGACCGACGCCATTCAATCAGCGGATAGGCCGACCGCCGCGGCACCACCGGGCATTACTCCCGCCATGCGCAGCCCACTGCGCGGATCAACAGAGCACCTCGCCTGGACTGCCTGCGCACCGCAACGGTAAACCGCGCTGGCTGCCGCCAACACCCGCTCAGCCAGCCAGAACCGCCGCAGCGGGCGGTTCTTCATAGTGCCTTGCTAGTCTGCATCTTCACCCTCGCCAGGATGACGGGGTGAGGCGCGAGGCTGTGCTCAGTCCCGGCCCAAGGCCTGCTGGTTTTCCAGGAAGTCCTCTTGCAGCAAAGCGTCGGCGGACTCTTCACTGGGTTCT
>JBFKAF010000150.1:0-7382 GCA_041621735.1 Pseudomonas sp. | reverse complement strand
GCTGAGCAAGGCCAGGCGGCTGTGCAGATCGGCGCCGGCGCCGCGCAGGAGGTCGCGCTCGCCGAGCAGCGCGGCCAGGTCGCAGGCCAGCGCGCCGAGGCCCAGGGCCTGGCCGCGCAGCAGCAGATGGGCGATCCGCGGATGGCTGGGCAACTCGGCCATAGCCAGGCCATGGGCGGTCAGTACGCCGCGCGCATCCAGCGCCCCGAGGCGCGTCAGTAGGTCCTGGGCCTGGGCATAGGCCGCGTCCGGCGGTGGATCGAGCCAGGCCAGTTCATCCGGCACCACGCCCCAGCGCGCCAGCTGCAAGGCCAACCCTGCCAGGTCGGCCTGGAGAATTTCCGCCGCGGCATAGGCCGCCAGTTGCTCGTGCTGCGCCTGCGACCACAGCCGATAGCACACCCCCGGCTCGAGACGTCCGGCGCGGCCGGCGCGCTGCGTGGCGCTGGCGCGGGAAATACGCTGGGTGTCCAGGCGGGTCATGCCGCTGCCCGGGTCGAAGCGCGGCACCCGCGCCAGACCGGCGTCCACCACCACTCGCACGCCGTCGATGGTCAGGCTGGTCTCGGCGATATTGGTCGCCAGCACCACCTTGCGCATGCCCGCCGGTGCCGGTTCGATGGCCGCGCGCTGGGCACTCAAGTCCAGCTCGCCATGCAGCGGGCACAGGCGAATCTCACTGCGCCCGCTCAGGGCCTCGGCCAACTGCTCGTTGACCCGGCGAATCTCCGCCTGTCCCGGCAGGAACACCAGCAGGCTGCCCGGCTCATCGGCCAGGGCCTGCAAGACCGCCTGTACCACCTTGGGCTCGACCCACTCACCGCTCTGCCACGGCGCGCCCCAGCGCATGTCAACCGCAAACATGCGGCCCTCGCTGCGCAGCACCGGCGCGTCGCCGAGCAACGCCGCCAGCTTCTCGCCTTCCAGGGTCGCCGACATCAGCAGGACTTTCAGCGCCGGCTCGCCGCTGTCCGTGCCGCGCCCCGCTTCTTGACGAAAGAGCGCGCGGCCATTCAGGCACAGCGCCAGCGCCAGGTCGGCGTCCAGGCTGCGCTCGTGGAACTCGTCGAAGATCACCAGGCCGACGCCCTCCAGCGCCGGGTCGGTCTGCAAGCGCCGGGCGAGGATGCCCTCGGTGACCACCTCGATGCGGGTGTTGGGGCCGACCTTGCTGTCCAGGCGGATACGGTAGCCGACGGTGTCACCGACCTTTTCGCCCAGCTCGCTGGCCAGGCGCTCGGCGGCGGCGCGGGCGGCCAGGCGGCGTGGTTCGAGCATGATGATGCGCTGCCCGGCCAACCAGGGCTGATCGAGCAAGGCCAAAGGCACGCGGGTGGTCTTACCGGCACCGGGCGGCGCTTCCAGCACGGCTTCGTGACGGCTGGCCAGGGCCTGCCGCAGTGCGGGTAACAGGGCATCGATAGGCAGGGAATTCATGGGTACTCCAATCCGGCAGGCGATTATACCGGCGAACGGCTAGCCTGCTTTGTGGGTCTTAGTCATAGCGACCAGCGCAGCCATTTGGAGGTAGGCAAAACGCCACAGTTTTGCCCTGGCCGGCTTGCTATAGTTGCGCCACTTTTCACTAGGAGGTGTTCAATGCGCATGCAGTCCCGCGTTATCGGCGGTGTTCTCACCGTCACCCTGTTCACCCAGCTGACCGCGTGCGGCACGCTGTTCTTCCCCGACCGTCGCGGCCAGATCGAAGGCCGGGTCGACCCGGTGGTGGTGGCACTGGACGCCATCGGCATCCTGTTCTACGTCATCCCCGGCCTGATCGCCTTCGGCATCGACTTCGCCACCGGCGCCATCTACCTGCCTAACGGCTACAACGCCCAGGTCGACCCAGAAACGCTGAAAAACGCGGTGGATGCCGACGGCCAGGTCGACAAGGCCAAGTTGAAGGCGTTGATCGAACAGCACAGCGGCCACAGCCTGCCCCTGGACGACCCGCGCCTGATCCAGCACCGCGGCAGCGCCGAACAGTTGGCCGCCTACGGCCTGCAACCGGCGGCCTAGATGCAACGCCTGCTCGCCAGTCATCTGGAGCGCCTGTTGAGCTACCACGGCTGGGCGTACCGGCGCCTGCTGCAAGGCCTGCAGGCCCTGGATGAAGCCCAGTACCGCGCGCCCTGCGGGCTGTTCTTCGGCAGCATCCACGGCACCCTCAACCACCTGGCCGTCGCCGACCGTATCTGGCTCGCGCGCCTGCGCGCACAGCCGCAGCCCTTTGCCAGCCTGGATGCCGAGGCGGCCGCCGAGCGCAGCGCGCTGGCCGACTACCTGCAGCACGGCGTGCAGGCCTGGCTCGAGCAGCTGCATGCGTATGACGACGCCGGCCTGCTGCAACCGCTGGCCTACCGCAATATGCGCGGCGAGGCGCAGGCAAAACCCATCGCCGATCTGGTGCTGCACCTGGTCAATCACGGCAGCCACCATCGCGGCCAGATCAGCGCCGCGCTGACCGCGATGGGCCAGCCGGCGCCGACGCTGGACTACCTGTACTTCCTGCCGGATGCCACGTGAGCGTTCCCACCCACCATGCCCGCCTGATGCGCCAGGCCACGGTCGCCGCACTGGCGGTGGCCTTGAGCCTGTCGCTGGCCAAAGCCATCGCCTGGTGGCTGAGCGGCTCGGTCAGCCTGCTCGCCGGCCTCACCGATTCGCTGCTGGATGGCGCCGCGTCGCTGCTCAACCTGATCGCCGTGCACTACGCCCTGCGCCCGGCGGACGAGGACCACCGCTACGGCCACGGCAAAGCCGAAGCACTGGCCGGCCTCGGCCAGGCGCTGTTTATCGGCGCCAGTGCGCTATTGGTCGGCAGCCATGGCGTCGAGCGCCTGCTGCACCCCAAACCGCTAGGGGCACCGGACCTGGGCATCGCGGTGATGCTGCTGTCGCTGGCGCTGACCGTCGCCCTGTTGCTGTTCCAGCGCCACGTGGTGCGCCTGACCGGCTCCACCGCGATCCGCGCCGACTCACTGCACTACCGTTCGGATCTGCTGCTCAACGGCAGCATCCTGCTGGCCCTGCTGCTGGCCAGCTTCGGCTGGCCACAACTGGATGCAGTGTTCGGCATAGGGATCGCCTTCTATATTCTCTGGAGCGCCATCAGCATCGTCCGCGAGGCGGTGGCGGTGCTGATGGACCAGGAGCTGTCGCCAGAGGTCAGCGCGCAGATGCTCGAACTGGTCTGTGCCGTGCCGGGCGTGTTGGGCGCCCATGACCTGCGCACTCGTATTTCCGGAACCCGCTGGTTCGTCCAGCTGCATATCGAGCTGCCGGGCGAGCTGAGCCTGTTCCAGGCCCACGCCCTGTGCGATCAGGTTGACGCGACGATTCGCGCCGAGTTCCCGCGCGCCGAAGTGCTGGTCCACGCGGACCCGATCACCGCGGGCAAAGCCTGACAGGCTGTGTGCTGGCACTTGGCGCTGCTAAGCCTGGAGCAACTGCAGACAGCAAAAAGGGAGACCCGACGGTCTCCCTTTTTGCTTAGTGTCCTGTGCTGGCAATGTTGTCGCCGCTTTCCTCGCCTACCTGGTTGGGCAGTGCGGACCCGGGTGCCGTGACGATCCGGTGGGATCGGCGGCTTCCGCTCACCTGATTGGGCGAGCCGGTTGGACAAGTCGTCCAGGCCGTGAAACTGAGGTAAAGCTTAGGTGATCGGGCGCAGCAGAAGATTGCTAATATTGCTGACAAATCTATCTATTGCACAATTTTTAACTCATAAAGCATCATTATCAGCAAGCCATATACGAAGGCAGCGCAAAGATGAACAAACTTGACCGTTACGACCTGAACATCCTCGCCGAATTGCAGCGCGACGCCACCCTGTCCAATCAGGACCTGGCCGAGCGCATCGGCCTGTCGCCCTCCCCCTGCTCGCGGCGGGTCAAGCAATTGCAGGACGACGGTTATATCCTCGGCCAGGTGGCCCTGCTGGACCGCAAGAAGCTCGGCCTGAGCCTCACCGCCTATGTGCTGATCGGCATGGATCGGCACACCCCGGAACGCTTCGAGCACTTCCAGGAAACCATCCGCCAATGCCCCGAAGTGCTCGAATGCAGCCTGGTCACCGGCATGGACGCCGACTACCAGCTCAAGGTGGTGGTACCGGACATGGACCACTACCAGAAGCTGCTGCTCGGCACCCTGACCCGGATCGACGGGGTCTCCAGCGTGCGTTCGAGCTTCGTCCTGCAGCAAATCCTCTCCAGCACCCAACTGCCGCTGCAGCACCTGCGCAGCTGAGCGGTCACTGACAACGCCGGAGGCTGACGTATAATCGCCGGCGTTTTTTGCGCGGCCCGCACTGCAGCGCCCATCGCACTGGGTCAAGCGTCTGGCGCAGCCAGCAGTCAGTCTATGAGGTGGAGATGGAACCGGAAGTTTTCGAAGAGTTGATGATGACCACGCTGGTCGGCGCCCTGGTGCTGTTCATGGCGTTTATCGTCTGGGACCTGGCGAAGAAATCCAAAGCCGGGCGCTTCGGCACCATGATCCTGTTTCTCGCCCTGGGCCTGGGCGTACTCGGCTTTATCATCAAGACCGTGGTAATCGCCGGAATGGAAGGCGTCTAACAGGCTGTTGACGTCAGGCGCCGCGCGGGCTTACAAGCGCGCCTCGACCTCTTTCCACTGGCCGGGCTGTAAGCCATCCAGGGTCCAGGGGCCGATGCGCACGCGCACCAGGCGCAGGGTCGGCAAGCCGACCGCAGCGGTCATGCGCCGTACCTGGCGATTGCGCCCCTCGCGGATCACCAACTCCAGCCAGGCGGTCGGCACGCTCTTGCGAAAGCGCACCGGCGGGTTGCGCGGCCACAACGACGGCTCCTCCAGCAGCCGGGCCTCGGCCGGCAGAGTCGGCCCGTCGTTCAACCGCACGCCCTCGCGCAGCTGTTGCAGCTGCTCCGGGGTCGGTTCGCCCTCGACCTGCACCCAGTAGGTTTTCGCCAGCTTGTGCTTGGGGTCGGCGATGCGCGCCTGCAGGCCGCCATCATTGGTCAGCAACAGCAAGCCTTCGCTGTCGCGGTCCAGGCGCCCGGCCGGATAGACGCCGGGCACCGCGACAAAATCCTTGAGGGTGGCGCGGCCTTGTTCGTCGTTGAACTGGGTCAACACATCGAAGGGCTTGTTCAGCAGCAGCAACCGCGGCTCGGCCGGTGGCGCCTTGGCCACCCGACGCACAGCAGGCTTGCCGACGGAGCGGCGCGGAGAATCGGAGCGTGGCGGACGCGGCATAGGTAATCCAGGTAAACCGTACAAGGTTGCCAGTGTAACCGAGGCCACCGTGTAACCATCAGCCAGGCTTATGCAGGCGCACTTCCTCGGCAGACAGGACTATGCTGGCGGGGTCCTGTTCTCCGCACCGAGGCTTATTGTCATGAGTTCGTCCGAATCCATCGTCGACACCTTTACCGGCTGGGCCGCCAAGGCTCCTGGCGCACCGCTCGAACCACACAGCTATGACCCGGGCCCGCTGGGCGCCGAAGAGGTCGAAGTGGCCGTGGAATACTGCGGTATCTGCCATTCCGACCAATCGATGATCGACAACGAATGGGGCAATGCGCGCTATCCCTTTATTCCCGGCCATGAAGTGGTCGGCACCATCGTGCGCCTCGGCGAGCAGGCGCGCGGCCTCAAGCTCGGTCAACGGGTCGGTATCGGCTGGTACAAGGGCAGCTGCATGCATTGCGGCTCGTGCATGGAAGGCTCGCACAACCTCTGCCGCACGGTAAAACCGACCATTGTGGGCAGCCACGGCGGCTTCGCCGACCGCCTGCGCAGCCACTGGGCCTGGGCCGTGCCGCTGCCGGACGGGCTCGACCCGGCACTGGTCGGGCCACTGTTCTGCGCCGGTTCCACGGTGTTCAGCCCGCTGCTGGAATTCAACGTCAAACCGACCGACAAAGTCGGCGTGGTCGGCATTGGCGGCCTCGGTCATCTGGCGCTGCGCTTCCTCAATGCCTGGGGTTGCGAGGTCACCGCCTTCACCTCATCGCTGAGCAAGCAGGACGAAGCCAAGAGCCTCGGCGCGCACAAGGTGGTGGCCTCCACCGACAGCGCGGCAATGAAGGCGATTGCCGGCAGCCTGGATTTCCTCCTGATTACCGCCAGCGCCGACCTGGACTGGAATGCTTTGCTCGGCACCCTCAAGGGCAAAGGCCGGCTGCATTTTGTCGGCATCGTGCCGAGCGCCATTCCGGTGCACGTGTTCAGCCTGATCCCACAACAGAAGACCCTGTCCGGCTCCCCTGTCGGCTCGCCAGCGAGCATGGCGACCATGCTCGAATTTTGCGCCCGTCATCAGATTCTGCCGCAGGTCGAACACTTCCCCATGAGCCGGGTCAACGACGCCATCCAGCATCTGCGCGACGGCAAGGCGCGCTACCGGGTGGTACTCGACGCCAGCAAGTAGCGGCAGATGAAGTAACGGCGCCTGAAGCAAAAAGCCCAGCGTTGCAGCGCTGGGCTTTTTACTTGTCGCCTGGTGAGAATCTAGCGGAACGGCGGCTCGTCGAAGCTGCGCAACTTGCGCGAATGCAGCGAGTCGAGCTGACCACGCAGCAGGTCGAGGGCGGCGATGCCGATATGCAGGTGCTGGGTCACCGCCCGCTCGTAGAAGGCCCCAGCCGCGCCCGGCAGCTTGATCTCGCTGTGCAGCGGCTTGTCCGATACGCACAGCAGGGTGCCGTAAGGCACGCGCAGGCGGTAACCCTGGGCGGCGACCGTGCCGCTTTCCATGTCCACCGCCACCGCGCGCGCCAGGTTGATCAAGGGCCGTTCCTGGGCCCAGCGCAGTTCCCAGTTGCGGTCGTCGTAAGTCAACACCGTGCCGGTGCGCAAACGCCGCTTCAGCGCATCGCCACGCTCGCCGGTGACTTGCGCGGCCGCTTCCTGCAAGGCCATCTGCACCTCAGCCAGGGCCGGCAGCGGAATATTCGGCGGCAGCACCCGGTCGAGAATGCCATCGCGACGCATATAGGCGTGGGCCAGCACGTAGTCGCCGATGGTCTGAGATTGGCGCAGGCCGCCGCAGTGGCCGATCATCAGCCAGCAGTGCGGACGCAGCACGGCCAGGTGGTCGGTGATGTTCTTCGCGTTGGACGGGCCGACGCCGATATTGACCAGGGTGATACCGTCGCCGTCGCTGGCTAACAGGTGATACGCCGGCATCTGGTAGCGGTGCCAGATCACGCCCTCGATGATCGCCTGCATCTCGCCTTCGGCCATGCCGCGCTCGATCACCACATTGCCCGGCAACACCATGCGCACGAAGCGCGAGTCGCCGACCAGCATGTCCAGGCCATGACGGATGAACTGATCGACATAGCGATGGTAGTTGGTCAGCAGAATCCACGGCTGCACGTGCCGCCAGTCGCT
>JBFKAF010000149.1:0-7395 GCA_041621735.1 Pseudomonas sp. | reverse complement strand
GATATCGTGCTGTACGACGCCGGCGTCGACGTGCATCAAGATGACGCCCTGGGTTACCTGAAACTGACCGACCGGGGCCTCGCCGAGCGCGACGCACGGGTGCTACGTCACTGTTTGGGTCGGGACATTCCGGTGGTCGGAGTGATAGGCGGCGGCTACCACAAAGATCGAGAAGTATTGGCCAGGCGCCACGGCATCCTGCATCACAGCGCGGCGCAGGTCTGGGCCGAACGCCGATTGGGTTGAGGCCGAGAAGGCAAACGCCCTACAGCGCCCCATCGCAGGCGCGATCCCGTCAGATCTAGGCAGCTTTGTCTTTCTTCCTTATTTGCAGTCCATCGAGTAGCCCAATGCAATCCGGGGCGCAATCACACCCGCTGTCCAGGCATCCCGGATTTCATTGGGCTACTGGCTGCCGGCGCCTCGGGTAGAATGCGCCCTTCGCCACCACGACCAGCGCCCCACTTATGACCGCTAAGCCCGCCGCCTCCCACTCAGTCGCCATCATCGGTGGAGGTCCCGCCGGGCTGATGGCCGCCGAGGTGCTGGCGCTGGCCGGGGTCAGGGTCGAGCTGTTCGATGCCATGCCCTCGGTGGGGCGCAAGTTCCTGCTGGCCGGGGTGGGGGGGATGAATATCACCCACTCAGAGGCCAAGGAGCCGTTCCTGGCGCGCTACGCCGAGCGCCGCGCGGAGCTTGCCCAACTGCTCGCCGAGTTCGATGCCGAGGCGCTGCGCAGTTGGATTCATGACCTGGGCATCGACACCTTCGTCGGCACGTCCGGACGGGTATTCCCCACCGACATGAAGGCCGCGCCGCTGCTACGCGCCTGGCTCAAGCGCCTGCGCGAACAGGGCGTGGCGATCCACACGCGGCGGCGCTGGCTCGGCTGGAGCGAGAGTGGCGCGCTGCGTATCGCCACGCCCGCAGGCGAGATTGCCGTACAGGCCGAGGCCACCCTGCTGGCCCTGGGCGGCGGCAGCTGGGCGCGGCTCGGCTCGGACGGCGCCTGGGCGCCGCTGCTGCGGGCCCGCGGTATTCCAGTTGCACCGCTACGGCCCAGCAACTGCGGTTTCGACGTGGCGGCCTGGAGTCCGTTGCTGCAAGAAAAATTCGCCGGTGCACCGCTGAAAAACGTGGCCCTGAGCCTGGATGACCAAGCGCCGCGCCTGGGCGAATTCGTCCTCACCCGTAGCGGCATCGAGGGCAGCCTGGTGTATGCGCTGTCGGCGCGCATTCGTCAGCGCATCGATCAACAGGGCTCGGCCACCATCACTCTCGACCTGCTGCCACAGAGTTCGCCGAGCAAACTGCAGGCCGCGCTGAGCAAGCCACGCGGCTCGCACTCGATGGCCAAGCACCTGCATCGCCAGGTCGGCATCGACGGGGTGAAAGCCGCGCTGCTGCGCGAGCTGACCAGCGCCGAGCAGATCAACGATCCCGCACGACTGGCCGCTGCGCTCAAGGCGCTGCCCATCACCCTGATCAGACCGCGGCCCCTGGACGAGGCGATCAGCACTGCCGGCGGCGTGCCCTTCGAGCAACTGGACCCGCAACTGATGCTCAGGCAACTGCCCGGCGTATTCTGCGCGGGCGAGATGCTCGACTGGGAAGCGCCGACCGGCGGCTACCTGCTCACCGCCTGCTTTGCCAGCGGGCGCCAGGCGGGCCTGGGCATGCTGCGCTGGTTACAGGCAAAACCCGCCGTTTAGAGCCTGCCAGACCTGTCGGGGCGAGTCGGCTGCGCGGCCAGTAGACTCGCCCGGGGCCATCAGGCGCCTGACCAGGCACTCCTTTTGCCCAGCGTGCGATCAGCAGCTGGCCGGCAGTCAGCGGCAGCGCGGCCTTGGGCTTAGCCGGCGGCAGGGGCTATGCTTGCGCCAAGCCGGCACAGAGCGGCTCCCGATCCACGCGCACAGGTAGCCCCTCAATCGTGATTCCCTTGCTGGTCTGCGATGACTCGAACATGGCGCGCAAGCAATTGATCCGCGCCCTACCCGCCGAATGGCCGGTGACCATCAGCCAGGCGGCCAACGGCCAGGAAGCCCTGGCGATCATTCGCCAGGGCCAGGTCAAGCTGATGTTGCTGGACCTGACCATGCCGGAGTTTGACGGCTATCAGACCCTCGCCGCACTGCGTGCCGAGGGCCTGTCGTGCAAGGTGGTGGTGGTTTCCGGCGATATTCAGGAAGAAGCCCTGCGCCGCGTCAAGGAGCTCGGCGCCCTGGCCTTCCTGAAGAAACCGGCCGACCCCGAGACCCTGCGCAACACCCTGATCGAACACGGCCTGTTCGACCCTCAGGCACCGGCCACGGCCGCGACCCCGCCTGCCGCGCAGATCGAACTGAAGGTGAATTTTCGCGACGCCCTGCGCGAAGTCAGCAACGTCGCCATGGGCCGCGCCGCCGCGCTACTGGCCAAGGTGCTCGGGGTGTTCGTCAAGCTGCCGGTGCCGCAGGTGAATATCTTCGAGGTCAGCGAGCTGCACATGACGCTCACCGACGCCCAGCGCGGCGAGCACCTGAGCGCGGTGTGCCAGGGTTTTATCGGCGACGGCATCGCCGGCGAGGCGCTGCTGCTGTTCCACGACTCGGAAGTCGCCGACATGGCGCGCCTGCTCCAGTGGCAGCCGCAGGACGACAAGCAAACCTCGGAGATGCTTATCGACCTCGCCAGCATCCTCACCGGCGCCTGCCTGGCCGGGATCGCCGAACAGATCGACGTGCGCTTCTCCCAGGGGCATCCGCAACTGCTCGGCCAGCACGCCTCGATCGAGCGGCTGATCCACCTCAACCAGCGGCGCTGGAAGAAGACCCTGGCGGTGGAGATCAGCTACAGCCTGGAGGATCACAACATCCACTTTGACCTGTTGCTGCTGTTCACCGAGGACTCGATCAAGCGCCTGACCAACAAAATCCGCTACCTGATGGACTGACCGCCATGGCTACCCAGATCGATATCAAAGAAGTCCACTGGTTGCTCGACATCGTGCAGTGCATCGATGTCGGCGTGATCGTGCTCGACCGCCAGTACCAGGTGGAGGTGTGGAACAGTTTCATGGAGAACCACTCCGGCATGGGCCCGGACGAGGTGCACGGCAAGCCGCTGTTCGAGCTGTTCCCGGAAATCGACCAAGCCTGGCTGCGCCGCAAGGTGGACACCGTGGTGCAGCTCGGCACCCGCGCCTTCAGCCTGTGGGAGCAGCGCCCCTACCTGGTGCACTTCAAGAGCTACCAGCCGATTACCGGCCAGGAAGATTTCATGTACCAGAACGTCACGCTGCTGCCGTTGAGCGGCGCCAGCGGCGAGGTCGACCACCTGTGCCTGGTGATCTACGACATGACCGCTGCCGCCACCCACAAGAAACAACTGACCGCGAGCCAGGCCGCGCACTAGCCCCAGACATCAAGGGCTTGTGTGCACGACAGTGCCTGGCCGACTACGATTTTTTGCCGCCCTTGGCCGGCCCGCCGCCGAAGCTGGGCACCTTGCGCACCGCCTTGATCGGCGGCGCGGCGGGCTCGTCGCTCTCCAGCCAGCGGCCGAGGCTACCCGCCTTGCCACCACCGACCACCTTGGCTTTCTTCGCTTTCTTCGGCTTTTTCACCACCTGGCCGCCAGTCAGAGTCTGCGGCACCCGATGGTCGGGGATGAAGTCAGGCTCGTCGACGCGCTTGATTAGCTGCTGAATCAGCGCCTCGATGGCCGACAGGTGCTGCACCTCGTCGGCGCACACCAGCGACACTGCCTGCCCCGTGGCCCCGGCACGGCCGGTGCGGCCGATGCGGTGCACGTAGTCTTCGGCGACTATCGGCAGGTCGAAGTTGACCACCAGCGGCAGGTCGTCGATGTCCAGGCCGCGGGCCGCCACGTCGGTGGCCACCAGTACCTTCACCTCGTTGTTCTTGAAGCGTTGCAGCGCGCGCAGCCGGGTCGGTTGCGGCTTGTCGCCATGGATCGCATCGGCGCTGATGCCATGGCGCTGCAGTTCGGCTTCCAGCTCGTCGACGCCCTTGCGGGTCTTGACGAATACCAGCACCTGACTCCAACGCTGGCTCCGATACAGATGCAGGAACAGCTCGGCCTTGCGCTTCTTGTCCACCGGGATCAGCCACTGCTTGACCGACTTGGCCGCGGCATTGCGCGGGCTGACCTCGATGCTCAGCGGGTCGCGCAGCAGTTCCCTGGCCATGCCGCGAATCGCTTCGGAGAAGGTCGCGGAGAACAGCAGGGTCTGGCGTTTTTTCGGCAAGGCGCAGAGCAGATCGTCCAACTCGCGGGCGAAGCCCAGGTCGAGCATGCGGTCGGCTTCGTCGAGCACCAGGGTCTGCAACTGGTTGAACTTCACCGCATTCTGCCGATACAGGTCGAGCAAACGGCCCGGCGTCGCCACCAGTACATCGAGGCCCTTGCGCAGCTTCATCATCTGCGGGTTGATGCTGACCCCGCCGTACACCGCGTAGCTGCGCAACGGCAGGTGCTGGCCGTAGGTCAGAAAGCTCTGTTGCACCTGCTCGGCCAGCTCGCGAGTCGGTACCAGCACCAGCGCGCGCACCGAGTTACTGGCCACGTTTGGCCCCTCCATCATCAAGCGCTGCAACAGCGGCAGGGCGAAACCGGCGGTCTTGCCGGTGCCGGTCTGCGCCGCGGCCATCAGATCGCGCCCCGCCAGTACCGCCGGAATGGCTTCGGCCTGCACCGGCGTGGGCGCGACATAGTCGAGGCTGTCGAGGGTGCGCAGTAATGGATCGATGAGACCGAGGGAGGCGAATGTCATGAGGGTAACCAGAACCAGGAAAGCGGATGTGCGAATGCGCGCAGTTTACCCTGCGCAGCGCCTGTCGGCCCGTTTCTGTTGCCCTGACGGCCGCGTGAATCGGCGACTCCAGCAGCGCCCCGAGACTGTTTCGTCCTCACCCCATAACTCTGCGGCGGCCTGACGATCGCTAAGCTGCGGCTACACTTCTGCGCAGCCGAGCCGCTCGTTGGAGCAAACCCAATGGGCGACGCCATTGGCTTATCGTCTGGGCGCCAGGTAGGGTGAGCCTGTATTTATGACTCAACACGGAAACCAACGAACCATGCAGACAACCTCAGGATTCGGCTTCGCCGCGCGAGTGGCCGCCCTATTGGCCATGGCCGCACTGTTGAGCGGCTGCGGCATCAATAACATTCCCACCTATGACGAACAGGTCAAGGCGGCCTGGTCCCAGGTGGAAAACCAGTATCAGCGCCGCGCGGACCTGGTGCCCAACCTGGTGGAAACCGTCAAGGGTTTCGCCAAGCAGGAGCAGGAAACCCTGGTGGCGGTGATCGAAGCCCGCGCCAAGGCCACCTCCATTCAGGTGGACGCCAGTACCCTGGACGATCCGCAGAAACTGCGCCAGTTCCAGCAGGCGCAGGAACAGCTCAGCGGCGCCCTGAGCCGCTTGATGGCGGTCTCCGAACGCTATCCCGAGCTGAAATCCAACCAGAACTTCCTGGCCCTGCAGTCCCAGCTGGAAGGCACGGAAAACCGCATCGCGGTGGCCCGTCGCGATTTCATCACCTCGGTCGAGCGCTACAACACCGAGATCCGCACCTTCCCCGGACGCATCTGGCACAGCCTGATGTACAGCGACATGTCCCTGCGGGAGAACTTCGAAGCCACGGCACCCGAGGCGGACAAAGCGCCCGCAGTGAAGTTCTGATGCCCGCAGTACTGCGCCTGCCGTTGCTCATGCTGCTGTCGGCCTGGGTCTGCCTGGCCCAGGCGCAACCCGAGTTCCCCGCGCTGAGCGGACGGGTGGTGGATCAGGCCGAACTGCTCGATGCGCAGAGCAAAGCCCGCCTGACGCAACAGCTGGCAGCGCATGAGCAAGCCAGCAGCGAGCAGCTGGTAGTGGTGACACTGGAGAACCTGCAAGGCGTTGCCATCGAAGAGTTCGGTTATCAGCTGGGCCGGCATTGGGGTATCGGCCAGAAAGGCAAGGATAACGGCGCCCTGCTGCTGATCGCCCGCGACGAACGCAAAATCCGCATCGAGGTCGGCTATGGCCTGGAAGGCCGTCTGACCGATGCGCAATCCTCGACGATCATTAATCAGCTGATCACCCCCGCCTTCAAGCGCGGCGATTATGCCAAGGGCATCAGCGACGGCGTGGCGGCGATCCTCCAGGTACTCGGTGGCCAGCCTCTGGCCGCCAGCGCGGAGCCGAAGCAGCAGGCCAAGGCGATTCCCTTCTTCGTCTTGCTATTGATCGTCATCGGCCTGATTGGCGGCGGACGTGGCGGGCGCGGCGGCTTGCTGCTGGGCGGGCTACTGGCCGCGGGTATGGGCCGCGGCGGTTCCGGCGGCGGCTTTGGTGGCGGCGGTGGATTCGGCGGCGGTGGCGGCGGTTTTGGCGGCGGCGGTGCCTCCGGCGGCTGGTAATTCAATTCAACGAGTAGAAGAGCCCCATGGCGTTATTGAGTGCAAACGAGCAACAACAGGTCGCCCAGGCGATCAGCGCGGTCGAACGCGAGACCGATGCCGAGCTGGTCACCGTGTTGGCGGCCAGAGCCGACGACTACAGCTATATCCCGTTGCTCTGGGCCAGCCTGCTGGCGCTGCTGATACCCGGCGCGATCAATTATTTTTCGGCCTGGTTGAGCGCCCAGGAGCTGTTGTTGGTGCAGTGGCTGAGCTTTGCCGGCTTGAGCCTGCTGCTGCGCATGCCGTCGCTCACCACCCGGCTGATCCCCCGCGCCGTGCGTCACTGGCGCGCCTCCAACCTGGCACGGCGACAGTTCCTCGAACACAACCTGCACCACACGGCTGGCGGAACCGGCATGCTGATCTTCGTCTCGGAGGCCGAGCATTATGTGGAAATTCTGGTCGACCGCGGCATTTCCAGCCGGCTGCCCGACGCGACCTGGCAAGCCATAGTCGCGGACTTCACCCAGCGGGTGAAACGCGGCGAGACCCTGCAAGGCTTTCTCGGCTGCATCCAGGCCTGCGGCGAGCACCTCAAACAACACCTGCCCGCCACCAGCGAACGCAACGAGCTGCCCAACCACCTGGTGATACTGCCCTGAGTAATGCAGGCTCTCGAAGTGCGGCTGCCGAAGCGAAGAATGGAAGGAACAGGAGTGGTTAGTACACAAACCACTTCTGCCTTTAACCAGGGCGACTCAAGCGCCCTGTTTGCCCTTGGTTGAAAAGTCCTTGTTCACCACACGAACCTCCCGCTGCGGGAAGGGTATTTCGTAACCATGTTCCTGTAGTGCTTCCAAAATCATCAACATCAGGTCACCGCCCACACGGTTCTTGCCATCGTCGATGCCTTCCATCCAGAACTCCACGAACATATTGATGCCGGAATCCCCAAAGCTGTCTATTTCACAGTCGGGACGTTCCTCTAACGGCACATCGTC
>JBFKAF010000148.1:0-7433 GCA_041621735.1 Pseudomonas sp. | reverse complement strand
ATGCCGCAGGGCCGCCTCATGGGCGAAATGCTCGAACAACAACGGAATGTCTTCGCGCCGTTCGCGCAACGGCGGAATCTGCACGGTGGCGACGTTCAGGCGGTAGAACAGGTCCTCGCGAAAACGCCCGCTGCGCACTTCATCGAGCAGGTCCGGCTTGGCCGCACTGATCACCCGCAAGTCCACCTGAATGCTGCGGTTGGAGCCGAGCCGCTCCAGGGTTTTTTCCTGCAGCACCCGCAGCAGTTTGACCTGCTGTGCCAGCGGCAGGCTTTCCACCTCGTCGAGGAACAGGGTGCCGCCGTCGGCGTGCTCGATGCGGCCGACGCGCTTGCCCTGGGCGCCGGTAAAGGCGCCGCTTTCATGGCCGAACAGCTCGCTCTCGAAGATGCTTTCCGGAATCGCCGCGCAGTTCAGGGCCACGAAGGGTTTTGCCACTCGCGCGCTGAAATCATGCAGGCACCTGGCTACCCGCTCCTTGCCGCTGCCGGTGTCGCCGCGAATCAGGATATTCACCGAGGTGCCGGCCAGTTCGAGGATCTGCCGGCGCAGGTTTTCCATCGGCCGCGACACGCCCAGCAACTGTGCCTCGATATGATCCTTGAAGGCGAACTGCTGCCGCAGCTTGCGGTTTTCGCAGACCAGACGGCGCTTATCCAGGGCGCGGCGTACGCTTTCGAGCAGGCGCTCGGGGGTGAAGGGTTTCTCGATAAAGTCGTAGGCGCCCTGGCGCAGGGCCTGTACCGCCATCGGCACATCGCCGTGACCGGTGACCATGATCACCGGCAGGTCGCGGTCCAACTCCAGCAGCTTGTCCAACAACTGCAGACCATTGGTCCCCGGCATGCGCACATCACTGATCACCACCCCAGGAAAATCGCGATCGATCAGGCCCAGGGCCTGTTCGGCACTGGCGCAGCTTCGCACGCGAAAACCGGACAGCTCCAACCACTGCTGGACCGCCTCGCGGATCGCCGCCTCGTCATCGACCACAATCACCTGACCACTCATAGCACCTCCTGCTGAATACTCGCAGTGTATCGCCCTGCGTCGCGTTCTGTTGCCGCGACAAAGGTCTACGGCACAACCGGTCTAGATTGGCGGTGCTGCCGGCAGACGCACGGTGAACAGCGCCCCGCCCGCGGCATTGGTCGCGTCGAGACTGCCACCCAACTCGCGGACGATGCCGTAGGACACCGCCAAGCCCAGACCCAGGCCCTGACCCACCGGCTTGGTGGTGAAAAAGGGCTCGAACACATTGGCCAGGTGCTCGGCACTGATGCCGCCACCGCTGTCCGCCACGCTCAGCAGACAATGATCGCCCTGTTGCCGAATCACGATGCTGAGCCGCCGTTGCTCGACGTTGCGCATGGCATCCAAGGCGTTATGCAACAGGTTGAGGAGCACCTGTTCGAGGCGAATCGCATCGCCGAGTACCTGCGCATTGGCGTCAATATCGCTGTGTAGTTCAACCTGTTCGCTGCGCATACGCGGCGCCAGCAGTTGCAGCGCCTGCTCCAGCACATCGCTCAGGCGCAGGCGCTCCTTGAGTCCGGCCGGGCTCTTGCGGGCGAAGGTTTTCAGGTGACCGGTCAGCCCGGCCATGCGTTGCAGCAAACCATCGATGCGCTGCAGGCCCTCGCGCACATCGGTCTGGCGACCGCTGTCGAGCAACAAGCGCAGGCTGCCCAGTTGCATCTGCATGGCGGTCAGCGGCTGGTTGATTTCATGCGCCAGGGCCGCCGACATCTGCCCCAGGGCGGCCATTTTCGCCGCATGCACCAGGCCTTCCTGGGCTTCGCGCAACTCGGCGGTGCGCAGCGCCACCTCGGACTCCAGGCGTGTGCGAATGCCTGCCTGCAGGCGCTGGGTCTTGCGCCGCTGAGCGAGAAACAACAGCAGAAAGGCCAGGGTCATCCACACCCCGGCGGCGGCCAGGCGATAGCTGCGCACGCTGTCGACCAGGGTCTGCGGTTCGAGCAGCAGGTGCAGGGTCCAGCCTTCCGCGGGGAGCTCGAGACGCTGCCAGAGGTAGTCGCGACGCCCGTCCGGGCCCTCGACGCGGCGCCACTGCGCATCGCTGCCGATCTGCTGACGCAGTTCGCTGGGCAAGGGTTTGAGTGCCTGCTCGGCGTATTTGCGCACCTCGACCAGTTCCGCCCGCGCCTGCTCGCTCAGCTCGCTGAGAGCCCGAAAGCGCCAGGCCGGGCGGTTGCTGAGCACCACCACGGAATAACTGTCGGCGACCAGCAACACGCCGTTCTGGCCCGCCCATTCGCGCTGCAGGTTCTCCAGTTCCAGTTTGACCACCAGCACGCCGAGCAAGGTTCCGTCATCGTCATGCACCGCGTGGGAGAGGAAGTAGCCGGGAATCCCGGTGGTCACGCCGACCGCGAAGTAACGGCCTGAGGAATGCCGCAGGGCATCCTGGAAGTACGGGCGAAAGGCGTAGTTGTTGCCGACGAAACTGCTCCAGTCGCGCCAGTTACTGGCCACCAGGGCCTCGCCCTGCCGATCCAGCAGGTACAGCACGTTGGAGCCGGCGGCGGCATTCAGCTGTTCCAGACGCAGATTGAGGGTGTCGCGCAGCAAAGGATCGTGCGGCGCACGCAGCAGCGACTTGATATCGCTGTCGAGCGCCAACACCTCGGGCACCGAGCGAAAGCGCTCGACCAGGGTGTGCAGCGACTGGGCATAGAGCTGCAACTGTCCGCGCGCCTCGACGCTGCGCTCCAACCAGGCACGCTGCTCGGCGTAGCGCCCGGCCAGCCACATGCTGGCGAGCAGGCCGAGGAGAATCGGCAACGCGATCAGAACGACGCGGTATCGCAGGAAAAACGCGGGCATGCACGACTCGGCTCAGAACAGTCCCGGCATGGTAAGACAAAGCACGCGCGCTTGCAGGCAGCTAGCGCGCGTATGGCGGGCGACCACCTCAGCGATACAGATCGGCTCGGGTCCAGGGCAGGTCGTGGCTGCCGTCCTCGTAGGGTTTGATCGCGAGGATCTGATGCAAGCTCATCCAGCCACGGGCAAAGCCGTAGGCACAGCCGGCCAGGTACAAGCGCCAGATGCGCAGGGCTTGCTCCGGCACCAGCCGGGCCGCCTGCTCCAGGCGCGCTTCCAGGTGTGCGCTCCAGTGCTCCAGGGTGCGCGCATAGTGCAAGCGCAGGTTTTCCACATCGACCACCTCCAGGCCGGCCTCGCTGAGGTGCGCGGTCATGGTCGCCAGGTGCGGCAACTCGCCTTCGGGAAACACGTAGCGGCCGATAAATTCGCCGCCGCCGCGCCCCACCGGGCGGCCATCGGTGTATTTGGCGGTGATGCCATGGTTCATCACCAGGCCGCCGGCCTTCACCGCGCCGAACAGGCGCTGACAATAGAGCGGCAGGTTGGCGTGCCCGACGTGCTCGAACATGCCGACGCTGACCACCTTGTCGAAGCGAGCGTCCTGCGGCAGGTCACGGTAGTCCAGCAGCTCCAGACGCACCTGTTGAGCCAGGCCCTCATCCTTGACCCGCTTACGTGCCAGTTTCAACTGTGCACGACTGAGGGTGATGCCGAACACCTCGACGCCGAATTCACGCGCGGCATAACGCGCCAGACCGCCCCAACCGCACCCGACATCCAGCAGCCGTTCGCCCGGTTGCAGGCGCAGTTTGCGACACAGGTGGCGCAGCTTGGCCAGCTGCGCCTGCTCGAGGTCTTCGCTGCCCGTCTCGAAGTAGGCGCAGGAGTAGACCAGCTGCGGGTCCAGCCACAGCGCGTAGAAGTCGTTCGACAGGTCATAGTGGTAGCTGATCGCCGCCGCATCGCTGTCCTTGTCGTGGGGCGTGCGCGATACCTGACTGGATTCCGGCTCATCCTCGAGCGCCTGGCTGAGGGCATCGCCGATGCGAATCACTTCGCTCATCGGCCCTTCCAGCTCCACCCGCCCTTCGACATAGGCACCGCCCAAGGCATCCAGGCTGGGATGGGCCAGTTGCGCCACCAGACTCGGGTCTTTGACCACCAGGGTGACCCGCGGTTGAGGGCCAAGGTCGAGTTGGGTTCCGTCCCATAGGCGCAAGCGCAAGGGCAGTTGAAGGTCACGCAGGTTCGGCGGCAGATACGCGAGCATAGGAACCTCCCCTTTAAAAAATAACTGAAAAGGTAGTTCAGATGACCCGTTTGTCAGCTTTTCGGTTCCATAACCAGTGGCTATATGCCATGGCGTTGTAGCAGACCATCGCTCAGCCATTGGCGCAGCCAGGTGGCAGCCTGTAGCGGCGCGTTGTCGCCGAGTTCGCTCAACTGCGCGCAGAGTTCGGCGAAACTCCAGCCGTCCGCCGCCATACCGCGCAAGGCCAGCGCCTCGGCGTGGGGCAGGCTGCGGTAGCGGCTGATCAAACCCTGCCGCCAGATCAGGCAGACCTGTGCCTGCTCCAGCAGCACGCTGCCAGGAAACGCCATGCCATCCTTCAGCGCGCGCCAGATCGCCACGCTGTTATAGCGACAGCTTTGCCACTGCACGCTGGGCAGCAGGCGCACCTCTAGGCCCGGCCAGTCTTCGGCCGGCAGGCTGGCCATCTGTTGCAGGCTCAGGGGCTCGCCCTCAGGCGCATCGAAGGCCAGGGTAAAGGCCCATTCCAGCCGCGCCAGCTCGCCGAGCGACGCGCTCTGCTCGGCCACCAGATAGCCGTCGATAAACTCCGCGAGGCGCGCGCCCAGCCAGCGCAAGCTGAAGTGCTGCGAGGGATGCGCCTCGATATAGGCGCCGGCCAGCGCGTCGAACTCCTCATCGCCGAGCCAGCCATGCACCGCGTGGTAGTCATCGCGCAGGGCTTCCAACAACCGCGCCCGGTAGGCGTTGTGGTAAATCGCCAAGCCCTCTTCGGCGCTCAGCGCCGGGCTACCCAGCAGGCTGGCACGCAACGTCGGGTTGGGCGTCGCCTGCTGGCCGAGCAAGTAGGCCTCGATCTCGCGCTGCCAGTCATTCAGTTGCATAACGGCTCCGCACGCAAGGCTGCCGCACCCAACACACGGGCTTGGTCCAATTCAGCCAGCAGCTCGGACAGCGGCGGGTAGTGGTCGTCTCGCTCCAGCAGGGTGGCCACCGGGCCGAGATGTCGCAGGGTCCGCTGATACAGTTGCCAGACCGGATCGCTGACCGGCTGATCGTGGGTATCGATCAGGTAACTGCCGTAATCGCTGTGCCCGGCCAGGTGCAGCTGGCGAATGCGTTGCGCTGGCAGGCCGCTGATGAACTCCCAGGGGTCGAAAGCGTGATTACGGCTGCTGACGTAGACGTTATTGACGTCGAGCAACAGCTCGCAGCCGCTCAGCTCGCTGAGCGCGGCGAGAAACTGCCACTCGCTGAACTGATCGTCGGCGCTGCGCAGGTAACTGGAGACATTCTCCAGCACCAGGGGGCGCTCGATCACCTCCTGCACTTGGCGCACTCGCGCGGCGACGTGCTGCAGGCTTTCTTCGGTGTAGGGCAGCGGCAACAGGTCATGCAGTTGGTGCGCATTGCCGCGACTCCAGCACAGATGATCGGAAATCCACGCCGGCTTGATCCGCGCCGCCAGCTGCTTGAGGCGTTGCAGGTAGTCCCGGTCCAACTCATGCGGGCCGCCGATGGACAGCGATACGCCGTGCATCACCAACGGATAGTGTTCGCCGATGGCATCCAGGTAGTAGAGCGCCTTGCCGCCATCGACCAGATAATTTTCCGAGAGAATCTCGAACCAGTCGACATCCGGCCGCTGCTCGAGAATTTCCTGGTAGTAGGTGCTGCGCAGGCCCAGGCCATAACCCAAACACACTGACTCAATGGACATGCGGCAACTCCCCGAAAAATAACAACGTGACAATGGGCTGGAGTGGCCGCAGCCGGCCACTCCGTGTGCCCTTACTCGCCGACGGTACCCTTGGCCGCGTTGCACTCGGCCAGGGTCATGCTCTTGAAGCCCTGACCCTTGCAAGAGCCTTGACCCTTGCAGCTGTTGGCGGCGGTCTTGCAATCGTTCTGGCCTTTGCAGCCATTCACGCCGTAGCAATGCACCTTGGCCTCTTCGGCCACCACGACAGTGGACATGCTGGCGAACAGCGTAGCCGCGGCGAAAGCGATGGCGGCACCAGTGGCGGTAGTAGTGATAGACATGCGGTGATCCTCGAGTGGTTTCGGGTGCCGGTCGAACAAGGCTTGTTCGATGCAGGCATAGCACTAGAGTCTGGTCATTCGCAGGCATTACAAGCGCCATGCAAAAATGTTCGAGGCACTCGACGATCAAGCGCAGCCGGGCGGCTGCTGGAGATCATCAGGCAGGCTGAATCAAGCCTATACGGCTAGGCCCGAAGCAAGCTCAGCCACCCCAGCAACCTGCCAGTTGCGAATCGTGTTTCCCGCAGGCCTGGCGCGACGAGTCGTGCTCACCGGCCATAGCCTGTGGATAACTCTCGCAGCTCGAAAAATCCCGGCTGGCTGTCGGGATTTTTCCGTTATGGCCTTATTCGACCGTCACACTCTTGGCCAGATTACGCGGCTGGTCGACGTCGGTGCCCTTGAGCACGGCGACGTAGTAGGACAACAGCTGCAGCGGGATGGTGTAGAGGATCGGCGCCAGGGCATCGTGGATGTGCGGCATGTTGACCACATGGGTGCCTTCGCCGTTGCTCATGCCGGCCTGCTGGTCGGCGAACACGATCAGCTCGCCGCCACGGGCGCGTACTTCCTGCAGGTTGGATTTGAGTTTTTCCAGCAACTCGTTATTAGGCGCCACCGTGACCACCGGCATGTCGCTGTCGACCAGGGCCAGCGGGCCGTGCTTGAGCTCGCCGGCCGGGTAGGCCTCGGCGTGGATATAGGAAATTTCCTTGAGTTTGAGCGCACCCTCCATGGCCACCGGGTATTGCTCGCCGCGCCCGAGGAACAGGGCGTGGTGCTTCTCCGCGAACAGCTCGGACACCTTCTCCACCACCACGTCCATTGCCAGGGCTTCGTCGAGACGGGTGGGTAGGCGGCGCAGCTCATCCACCAGTTCGGTCTCCAGCCGCTTGTCCAGGGTGCCGCGCACCTGGCCGAGGGACAGAGTCAGCAGCATCAAGCCGACCAGCTGCGTGGTGAAGGCCTTGGTCGAGGCCACGCCGATTTCCGGGCCGGCCTGGGTCAGCAGGCACAGGTCGGATTCGCGGACCAGGGAGCTGATGCCGACGTTGCAGATCGACAGGCTGGCCAGGTAGCCGCCCTGCTCCGGGCTCAGCGCCTTGGCATTGCGCAGCGCGGCCAGGGTGTCGGCGGTTTCGCCGGATTGGGAAATGCTGACGAACAGGGTATCCGGTTGTACCACCACCTTGCGGTAGCGGAACTCGCTGGCCACCTCGATCTGGCAGGGAATCCCAGCCAGGCCTTCCAGCCAGTAACGGGCGACCATACCGGCGTGGTAGCTGGT
>JBFKAF010000147.1:0-7441 GCA_041621735.1 Pseudomonas sp. | reverse complement strand
GCAAGCCCGTGTCGGCACTGTTCCGCGACACCAGAATCACCTCGACCTGCGACTGCCCCAATGCGCTGTTCAAGCCCAGCAGCTTTTCCACCAGCGGGAAGGCATCGCCGGGCATGAGAATTTCGTCCTCATGCTCGATCTGATACTGGCGATAGGCTTCGACGCCTTCGCTTTCATACACCCGGTGACTCTCACGCAGGTCGAACAGCGCCCGCGAGGAGATTGCCAATACCAGCTTGCCCCCCAGCCCCTTGCCCATAGCCACCTCAGCCTTGTTGGTTACGCTGAGCGAGAAAACACAGCGCCTGGTACAGCGCCCTAACCCGCGGCATGTCATAGCCGGCCTGCGCAGCAGCAGCCAGGGGCGCGGCGTAAATCGCCTGCAGCTCCATCGTTCGCTGCAGCGCGAAATCGTGATACATGCTCGGCCAGTAATCCGGCATGCGATCGGTCGCCGCCAACAACTTGCCGGGATAGCCCTCCGGCAGTCGATGTCCGCAGGCCGTAGCCGCGTCGACCACTTCCTGCATGATCGCCTCAATCAGCGCGCGACTATTGGCGTCGGCCATCAAGCCGCGGGTACCGGAGTTGAGCAATACCGAGAGGCCGTTGTACGGGACGTTCCATACCAGCTTCTGCCAGCGCGCCTGTCCCAGTTCGGACATGGCCGTGGAGTCCAGCCCCGCGGCTTTAAACAGGGCAACGCCCGCTTCGACAATCTGCTGACGCTGGACGTCCTCCGTTGCAGGTCCTGAGTGATACGCGAGGTTTACCCCGCCCATTGCCTGATGCTCGACAACCCCCGGCGCCGAGCGGTGTACGCAGATGAAACACAGACCCGCGAGCAAGTGCAGCGAATCCGGTAGCAGCGGCCGTAACTCATCCTCCACCGCCAAACCGTTCTGCAGCAGCACTACTTTGGCCCCCTCGGCCGCCGCTTGGGTAATAGCCGGGACTAACTCGGCGTTGCTGGTGGTTTTGGCCCCGACCAGCAGCCAGTCACAGGGCGGCATCTGCGCCGCACTGCGGTATGCCTGCAGCGGATTCACGCTGATGGCACCATGCACCGCGCTATTCAGTTGCAGCCCCTGCTCGGCCACCGCAGCGAACTCGCTGCGCAACAGGAAATGTACGTCAAAACCGGCACGCGCCAGCATCACGCCATAGAAACCACCGATAGCACCGGTACCGATAATGCCGATACGCGGACGTTGGGTTACAGACATCAAGGAAGCTCCTCAGCTGGGCGGGACAAGGCCGCGCCCAGCGCATCAATTAAATCGGCAGCGCGTAAACGACTGTGCAACGCGCCATGGAACTGGCCGTCACGCACGACAAACAGTGCCGGTAAATGAAATACCTCATAACGCTGGACCAGCCCGGCATTATCAGCCGCATCGACCCAAGCCAAGCGCTCGACAGGCAGATTTAGCGTTGCCAGGTCGCGCCGCAACCAGCGGCAATTGCCGCAGCCGATGCTGGTGAAGATCACTAGGGACGTACCCGGAAAATCAAGCAAACGTCGATCGGCATCGAAATCGGTCAACTCCAGTTCAACCGCTATACTGCCCGGCGTAATATCAATTTGATTGCACTTTAGGTCGATCTGCATGCGTCGTTTTCTACGTCATCCCAGCGATATGCCCGTGGAACTGGTACTTAGTCGACAGCCCCCGGTGTCCAAGCAACGGCTGAACAATATCAGCCTCGGTGGCGTAGCGTGCAATTCAAACCGTGGCTTTCGTCGTGGTACCGCGGTTGAACTGCGCATCCCCTTGTTCGGTAACCGGGCCAGTTATCCTGGCGTGGTTGCCTGGTGCCGCAAACTACCCGACCACTATGTGGTCGGCATCGCCTTTATCGACGAGGACACGCTGTTTCGCGCGCGTATGGTCGAACAAGTCTGCCAGATTGAAAACTACCGGCAGCAGCGCGAACAAGAGCTAGGCGAACAGCTCTCAGTCGAGGCAATCGCCCAAGAGTGGATCAAACAACATGCCAGCGAGTTCTCCAATGCCAGCCTGAACTAGCCATTTCGCGCACTCTTTGCAGATTTAACAACCCCCGCCCCATTGTCGAGCCAACCAGTAACGCGCTAAGGTTCAGCTTCCCCGCTGTGCTCATAATGCTGTGCTCCGCCACACGGGGATCGCTGGCGGCCGGCACCCGTGACCTGACGACACTGACCTGATGAAAAGCACGATGGCTGATTTACCGATCGATGACCTTAACGTTGCCTCCAACGAAACCCTGATCACCCCCGAGCAACTCAAGCGCGAGATTCCGTTGTCCGATGCGGCGCTGCACACCGTATCTTCCGGACGCCAGGTAATTCGCGACATCCTCGATGGCAAAGACCATCGTTTGTTCGTGGTGGTAGGTCCCTGCTCCATTCACGATATCAAGGCTGCCCACGAGTATGCCGAGCGCCTGAAAGTGCTCGCGGCCGAAGTGTCGGACACCCTCTATCTGGTCATGCGCGTGTACTTCGAGAAGCCGCGCACCACGGTCGGCTGGAAAGGTCTGATCAACGACCCCTACCTGGATGACTCGTTCAAGATTCAGGATGGCCTGCATATCGGTCGTCAACTGTTGCGCGACCTGGCCGAAATGGGCCTGCCGACCGCCACCGAAGCACTCGACCCGATTTCCCCGCAGTACCTGCAGGACCTGATCAGCTGGTCGGCCATCGGCGCACGTACCACCGAATCGCAGACTCACCGCGAAATGGCCTCTGGCCTGTCCTCGGCGGTTGGCTTCAAGAACGGCACCGATGGCGGCCTGACCGTGGCGATCAATGCGCTGCAGTCGGTGTCCAGCCCTCACCGTTTCCTCGGGATCAACCAGGAAGGCGGCGTCTCCATCGTCACCACCAAGGGTAACGCCTATGGTCACGTGGTACTGCGCGGCGGCAACGGCAAACCCAACTATGACTCGGTCAGCGTCGCAGTCTGCGAGCAGGAACTGACCAAAGCCGGCATTCGCCCGAACATCATGGTCGATTGCAGTCACGCCAACTCGAATAAGGACCCGGCCCTGCAACCGCTGGTGATGGACAACGTCGCCAACCAGATTCTCGAAGGCAACCAGTCTATCGTCGGCCTGATGGTAGAAAGTCACCTGGGCTGGGGCAATCAGTCGATCCCCAAGGATCTCGCCCAGATGAAATATGGGGTGTCTATCACCGATGCCTGCATCGACTGGGACAGCACCGAGAAAACCCTGCGCGGCATGCACGCCAAACTCAAGGACGTGCTGCCGCAACGCCATCGCGCTTAAGCGTCGAGGCAAACAAAAACGCCGGGCATTGCCCGGCGTTTTCATTCAACTGCTCTCAGCCTTTGGCTGTATGGCGCTGCCGTCGCTCCATGTAGCGTTCCACGTAAGAGCACGAAGGGATCACCGTGTAGCCCATGCGTTCGGAGTATTGCAAGGCATGCTCCGTCAAAGCCGCCGCGATTCCACGACCACGCAAGGTATTCGGAACGAAAGTGCGATAAATGTCCAAGGTCTGCTTCCCCAGGTCCATGTAGGCCAGGTAAGCACGATCACCATCTACTGTGGTCTCGAATTGATGACCGGCCAAGTCATGGTGAATGGACAACATCTCGCTCATCTCAACTCCTCTAATAAATCCTAAACCCGCCCCCGCACCTTATTGATCGCTTCCAGGCAAAGCGATTTTTGCCGCAGCACTACCACCGCTGAAATCTGAAATAGGCTGTGTTGTTCACAATCCGGGGGAAAACACCCTGATAGTACAGGTAACTATAGGTGTGCAAACGTAAATACTTACCAACATGATCGGTCAAACCGGCCACGCTGACAAATACCCTCTACACGCGACGCTGCACGAATCGGATTGATTGCGCCCTGAGCGCGGCTGCGGCAGGAGTCGACGACGCGCCCTGGCCAATTCAGGCAACCAACTGAGAGGTCACCAGCTATCGCTTGAACAGCGCAGGTGGTTGCACCGTGCCCCGGACATTCTGAGCGCCGACGCACTGCACTTCGGCCCATGCTGCAGGATCATTCAGAACAGGCTCAAGACCGCTATGCAGCACAAAACGGCGATTACCGGGATCAGCACCGTCACCACGAACATATCCTTGTAGGCCTGCCTGTGGGTCAGCCCCATGATCATCAGCATGGCTATCACCGCGCCACAGTGCGGCAGCGAGTCCAGCCCGCCGGCAGCGATATTGGCAATCCGGTGCAGCACTTCAGGCTCGACCCCCATGTCCAGGTATTTTGGCGCCAGGGTTTGCATGAATATCTGCAAACCGCCCGAGGCCGAGCCTACGATCCCCGACACCACGCTGACCGAGACGAAAATCGACAGCAGGGGTGGCAAATCCACCGTCAGAATCCACTGAGAGAACTGGCTGAAACCCGCGGTCTGCGTCACCACGCCACCAAACCCGATCACCGCGGCGGTGTTGAGCAATGGCATGATCGCATCGTCGGCGCCCTGTCCCAGCACCATGCCTGTATTGCGCCGCAAACCGGGAAACAGCATCACAGCAACAACGGTGGCCACCACCAGTGCCAGACTCGGCCAGAGAATGGGTTGTTGCTGACTAAAGCCCACCAACTGCCCCACCAGTCCTGGTCCCGAGGGGGGCAGCCCGCTTAACAGCAGCAGACGCGGCAGCATGATGATGCCCAGCACTACCAGGATCGGCACCATGGCCAGCCCCCAATGCGGGACAGAGCCCGGCGCACCCGCCATTTGCTCCATGCGCAGGTCCTGCGCATTGGCCTCAAAACCCTCGCCGCGTAGCGAGGCCAGGCGCCACTCGCGCTGCACATAAGCCATACCCAGGACAATCATCAGCGCGCTGGCCAGCAAGCCGAGCCAGGCGCCGGCAAATAGATCGGTCCCCAGGGCACTGGCGGCGATCACATTATGAATCGATGGAGTGCCGGGTAGCGCGGTCATGGTGAACGTGCCGGCGCCCAGGGCGGTGGCGGCGCAGAACAGGCGTTTGGGCAGATTGGCCTCGCGCATCAGGGAAATGCCCAGTGGGTACATGGTGAAAATCACCACAAACACCACCACCCCGCCATAGGTCAGCACTGCACACACCAACATGGTCACCCACAACGTACGCCGGGTGCCCAGGCTGCGCGTAATCGCCTGGGCAATGCTGTTGGCCGCCTGACTGGCCGCCATGACCTTGCCAAATATGGCGCCACAGAGGAACAGGACGAAGAACTTGCCGGCGAAGGTGAAAGCCCCTAACGAGCCGAAAGGGAAATATTCGAGTAGCGCCTGAGGAACAGACAAACCATTAGTCAGCGCCACCAGCGAGGCGCACACCAGAGCGGCGATAAATATATTGGCGCCGCGCAAAGCCATGAACATCAACAAGGCCAGACCGGCCAACAACCCCACATTCCCTAGCATAGTGATCCCTTAATTATTATTGCTCAACTTCGAGTGTGCCCCCAATCGGCACTCTCGAACTCGTTCACCCTGAAGCCAGAAACCAGCAGAGCGGCAACGCTCCGGGCTATTGTCCCGTTCAGATCCCCGTGCGCCCCGGATTTTCAGGCGCTTCCTCAGCAGCGATGTCCTCCAGAGTCAACTCCCCTCCCCAACCAGGCGCAGCAGCAGGCTCTGGTGCCGCCCGCGCCACGGCACTGGCTTGAGCGGGCGGAACCGTGGCAGCCGGGTTGTCCTTGTACAGTTTGAGTTTGAGGCGGACATTGTTCGCCGAGTCGGCGTTTTTCACCGCTTCTTCTTCATCGATGGCACCTTCGTTAACCAAGTCGATCAGTGCCTGATCGAAGGTTTGCATGCCAAGGTTCTTGGACTTCTCCATGATTTCCTTGATCTCGGAAAACTCGTTGCGCTTGATCAGGTCGCGAATGGTGGGCGTCCCTAGCAACACTTCCACTGCGGCGCGACGCTTGCCGTCAGTGGTTTTCACCAGGCGCTGGGAGACAAAGGCCTTGAGGTTGTTGCCCAGGTCGTTGAGCAACTGCGGCCGGCGGTCTTCCGGGAAGAAGTTGATGATACGGTCCAACGCCTGGTTGGCGTTATTGGCGTGCAACGTGGAGATCGCCAGGTGGCCGGTGTCGGCGAAAGCCAGGGCGTGCTCCATGGTCTCGCGGTCACGAATTTCGCCGATAAGTATCACGTCCGGCGCCTGACGCAGGGTGTTTTTCAACGCAGCGTGGAAACTACGGGTATCCACCCCCACCTCACGCTGGTTGATGATCGACTTCTTGTGCCGGTGCACGTACTCCACCGGGTCTTCGATGGTGATGATATGGCCACCGCTGTTGCGGTTACGGTAGTCGATCAACGCCGCCAGGGAGGTGGACTTGCCCGAGCCGGTGCCGCCGACGAACAACACCAGACCGCGCTTCTCCATCACCGTTTTGAGCAGCACTTCGGGCAGTTTCAAGTCTTCGAACTTGGGGATATCCAGCTTGATGTTGCGCGCGACGATGGAGACTTCGTTGCGCTGTTTGAAGATATTGATACGGAAGCGCCCGACGCCCGCCACGGAGATCGCCAGGTTCATCTCCAGCTCCCGCTCGAACTCTTCGCGCTGCGCGCTATCCATGATCGCATCGGCGACGGCCGCCACCTCACCGGCTTTCAGCGGCTCGGCACTGAGTGCCTTAAGCACACCGTTGAACTTGGCGCAGGGTGGCGCACCGGTAGACAGGTAAAGATCGGAACCGTCCTGGCTGGCCAGGACTTTCAGCATGGGTTGGATATCCATCGAGCAGATTCCCGTAAGGCAATGGGGTATGAGGTTAGGCCAATCTTACTGTGGGCTCGCGATAATGCTCACAGCGGTCAGCGGATTTTCAACGAGTGCGCTAATACTGGCACAATGCGCGCCCCGCTCCTGTGAGGAACCGCCCATGGCCAAAGCAATGGCACGCCACATTCTGGTGAAAACCGAGGCCGAAGCCGCCGCCTTGAAAAAGCGTATCGCCGCTGGCGAAGCCTTCGACGTGCTGGCGCGCAAGTTTTCCACCTGTCCGTCCGGCAAACGCGGCGGCGACCTGGGCGAGGTGCGGCCCGGGCAGATGGTCGCGGCAATCGACCAAGTGATCTTCAAGAAACCACTGCGCGAAGTGCATGGCCCGGTAAAGAGCAAGTTCGGCTATCACTTGGTGCAGGTGTTCTACCGCGACTGAACCGAGCCATGCTGCGTTCGACCAGCCGGCAGCGCGGCATTTCCTGCTTTTGTCGAGGGGCTCGCAGATAATAGTCGTCCGCACTTGGCGTTCGCCTGGCTTAGCGCTTCGGCGTCAGGCGCTCAAGCCACGCTGCAAAAGCCCCGGTACACATCCATCCATCTCCGGAACTGCCCTTGCGCCTGTTAAACCGCTACAATCGCGGCCTTTTGCGCGAAAGCGCCTCTGCGTTCCGGGATTACCGTCTTGATTTCTACCGCTAACATCACCATGCAGT
>JBFKAF010000146.1:0-7453 GCA_041621735.1 Pseudomonas sp. | reverse complement strand
TTCTGCGTCCGGGCGATGCCACGCTGCCGGTGGTGTATCAGGTCGACCGGGTGCGCGACGGCGGCAGCTTCAGCACGCGGCGGGTGATGGCGGTGCAGAAGGGCCAGCCGATCTTCACCTGCAGCGCCTCGTTCCAGTACGCCGAAGAAGGCTTCCATCATCAGATCGAGATGCCCGATGTGCCGGGGCCGGAGGGCTTGAAGTCGGAAACCGAGTTGGCCCGGCAGGTCGCCGCGTCACTGCCGGAGCGCATGCGTGAGCAGGCGGTGAGTGCCAAGCCGATCGAAATCCGTCCGGTCACCGTCGGCAACCCTTTTGCACCTGAGCCGGGCGAGCCAGTGCAGTATGCGTGGTTCCGCGCCGACGGGACGCTGCCGGACACGCCGGCGATCCACAAGTACATCCTCGGCTATGCCTCGGACTTCAACCTGCTGACCACCTCGATGCTGCCGCATGGCGTGTCGGTGTGGCAGAAGTTCATGCAGGTCGCCAGCCTCGACCACTCCTTGTGGTTCCATGGCAACCTGCGCATGGACGACTGGCTGCTGTATGCCATGGACAGCCCCTGGGCCGGCAACTCGCGTGGTTTCTCGCGTGGCAGCATCTTCAACCGCCAGGGCCAGCTGGTCGCGTCGGTGGCCCAGGAAGGCCTGACCCGCGTGCGTGAGGACTGGAAGTAGGAGGGCCGGTAGCGGGGCGATTACGCTCCGGGGTTGCTCACCTAGGCGTAGCCCTACCAGGTTCAATTGTCGTGGCTTTGGTTGTTGCACTTCATCAACAAAGTGACCGAGTGGGGCTTCTAACACTGGAGTGATAGGCTGATTTCACGGTAAGGGGCGCGGATGCAGGAGCCCGTCAGCGATTTTTGCAGCCTGCGCTTGCGGTGGGCGGGCTATTGACTAGGCTTTTTACAAGCGTGCATGGATGTAACTGCGGTTCTACAGGAGTTTAGCTGTGACCCAGAACTTAGTGAAAACCTCCCTCCTTGTTGTTTTTCTCTTTGCTGGAAACGCCCATTCGGCTGGCCAGATCCAGGGCCAGTTGAACGTGCAGTTGACCATCGGTAGTGGTTGTACCGTGACCAACGGCAGCGACGATGGCAGCAGCAATACCTTCGGCAGCCTGAGTTTCGGTGAGTATTCTTCCCTGGGAAATATCATCGAGGGGCGCTCGATCGGCGCGGGCGGCGGCGGTTCATTCGGCCTGCAGTGCAGTAACGGCACCAGTTACAGCGTGGCGCTCGACTCCGGGCAAAACAATTCGACCAACCAGCGGCGCATGCACACTTCTGGCGAGTACGTGGCCTATAACCTTTACCAGGATGTCGGCCGTTCGGTCCTCTGGGGTGATGGCAGCAACGGCGGCAGCGTACTGTCGGGGGTTGGCAACGGTGCCGACTCGGAGATCGTCGTTTACGGCCGGGTACCCAGCCAGACCACGCCGACACCGGGTACTTATCGCGATACCGTGCAAGTCACAGTTGCCTGGTGACTGCGGCCGCCCCCCGCGCCTGCCCTGGAGCCGCTATGCACGGCATTAGCGACAGCCAAAGATTGTGCCTGCTGCTGGTACTGTGCGGCAGTCCAGAGGTCACGCTGTCAGCCAGCAAAACCGCTAGCATCGGCGTAAGTGCAGAACTGCTGCCGGCCTGCACTGCCGGTAGTTCCCAGCCAGGCAATCTTGGGGATTTCGGTACTTTAGATTTTGGCAATCACTTCGCCCTGGATACGGCCATAACGGCAGTGGCTCAGGGCAGTGCCGGCGGCTTGCGGGTCAACTGTATGGCCAATACGCCGTATCAGGTGCTAATCGATGGTGGCAGCAGTGGGGACGTCAACGCGCGCGCCCTGCTTGGCCCTGCTGCCGAACAGATCACGTATAACCTCTATACAGACGCCAGTTACGCCACTGTGTGGAACGACAGCAGCGGCGTCAGCGCCTTGGGCAGTGGCGCCGACCAGTGGCTGTCGGTCTACGGGCGGGTGCCCGCGCAGGCGGCGCCGGGCCCGGGGCAGTACAGCGACACTGTGACCGTTACGGTGAGTTGGTGAAACGCCTGTGGCTGTTATGCGGGGGGCTGGTGTGGACGGCGGCCCAAGCGGATAGCGGCCTCGACGAGTTGAGCGTGACCCAGAGCTTCCAGCTGAGTGCTACGGTGATTCCGGGCTGCCTGTTGGGCAGTGGCGGTAGTGACAGCAGCAGCTTTGGCAGCCTGGACTTCGGACAGCTCGGCAATCTCGACAGCGATCTGCAACTGACCAGCAGCCTGGGCGCCGGCAGTATCGTGTTGCAGTGCACACCGGGTACGGCGCTGAGCATCGCTCTCGATAGCGGTAGTTACAGCAGTGATGTCAGCGCCGGCCGCTTTCTCGGCAAGGGTAGCGAACGCCTGCGTTACCAGATCTATCAGGATGCCGGCAATACCACGGTGTGGGGTGACAGTGGCAATGGCGGGATGCGTATGGATATCAGCTTTCCGCTCAGTGGGGGAGTGCAGAGCTATCCGCTCTATGCCCGGCTGTTCGGTGTCAGCCCGCTACCCTCGGCCGGGATATACAGCGACACAGTGACCGTCACTATCAACTATTGATCAAGGAATCAGGCGATGAATGGATTTCTGCGCCGTTGTGGGCTTCTGACTGTCGTCCTGCTGCCTGTAGTGCTGGGGCTAGGCGATGCGCGGGCAGCCAGTTCGCTGCTGATTTGGCCGATCAATCCACGTATTGAAGCGGGCCAGAAGGCGGTCGCGCTGTGGTTGGAGAACCGCGGCCCGCAGCCAGTTAGCCTGCAAGTGCGGGTGCTGGCCTGGCGCCAGGAGCAGTTTGACGATCGACTGGAGGCCCAGCGCCTGGTTGTGGGGAGTCCGCCGGTGGCCACTATTGCGCCAGGTAAGCGGCAGATGGTGCGACTGATCAGCATGCAGCCGGCCATGCCGGGTAGCGAGCAGGCCTACAGGGTGTTGGTGGACGAGATGTTGCTGCCTGGCCGCGAGGCAGATGCGCTGTCGGGGGTGAACTTCCAGATGCGCTACTCGGTGCCGCTGTTCGTGTTCGGCGCCGGGGCCGTCCTGGATACGGGTGAGCGGCCGGTGCGTAGCGAGCTCAGGCCGGTGCGTCCGGAACTCAGCTATCGACTGGAAACTGTAGGCGGTCGGCGTTATCTGACCCTGCACAATCAGGGCACGGCCCACGCACGCCTGGCCCAGGTTCGGCTGCGACATGGCGAGCGTGAGTTGCCGCTGGCCGCCGGCTTACTCGGCTATGTACTGCCGGGGGCCTGGATGCAGTGGCCACTGCCAGCCTCGGCACCATCCGATGGATTCACTCTGGAGGCGTTGGTCAACGAGCGTCGAGAGCCGTTTGTCATTCCGGCGCTTTGATGAGATCGACCTGGGGCTGGCGTCAGGCCAGTTTGGCCGTCTGCGCCTGGCTGCTGGCCACTGCAGTGTGGGCAGGCGATCAACAGTTGTACCTGGAGCTGGTGGTCAATGAGCTAGCCAGTGGGCGGGTGGTGGCGGTGAGTGCACGGGACGGCCGCTACTTCGTCGCGCGTGAGGAGTTGCAGGCGCTGGGCGTTTCGTTGCAGCAGGCCGGTGCGGGCGATCCCTTGGCGCTGGATGCCATTCCCGGTCTGCAGAGCCATTATCAGCAAGACACGCAGAGCCTCCACCTGCGCCTGCCCAGCGCTTGGCTGCCGCATCAGGAACTGGGCGACAGCCGGCTGTCCGAGCCGGTGCTGGCGCAGACTTCGCTCGGTGCGTTGCTCAACTACGACGTCTATTACAGCGACAGCGAGGCGGGGGGGCGCTACGCCAGCGCCTGGCTCGAACAGCGCTTCTTCGATAGCTTTGGGGTGGTCAGTAATACTGGTATCTGGCACCAGGCCGATAGTGCCGGCGCCAGCGATACCGACGGCTACACCCGTTACGACACGCAATGGCGCTATAACCAGCAGGACAGCATGACCAGTTATATGGCTGGCGATCTAGTCAGCGCGGCGTTGACCTGGAGTAGTGCAGTGCGTTTGGGCGGCGCTCAGGTGGGGCGCAACTTCGCTTTGCGTCCCGACCTGATCACCTATCCATTGCCACGCTTCAGTGGTGATGCGGCGCTGCCCAGTAGTGTCGACCTGTTTATCGACAACGCCAAGGTCAGCAGCGAACGTCTCAATCCTGGTCCCTTCACTCTGCATAGCGTGCCGTTTATCAGTGGTGCGGGCGAGGCTACGGTGGTGACTACCGATGTCCAGGGACGGCGTGTGGCGACCAGTGTGCCGTTCTATGTCACTGACCGATTGTTGCAAAAGGGTCTGCTTGACTACTCTCTGGCTGCCGGTAAGTTGCGCAAGGACTATGGTGCAGACAATTTCTCCTACGGCAGCTTCGCCGGCAGTGCCAGCCTGCGCTATGGGCTCAGTGATGCGGTCACCTTGGAGACCCATGGCGAGAGCGGTGCTGACCTTAAACTGGCTGGCTTAGGCGGTACCTTCGCAGTCGGTCGTTGGGGCACCCTGGGCACCTCCATGGCGAATAGCCGTTTCCAGGGCGACAGTGGACAACAATATAGCCTGGGCTATAGCTACTATTCGTCGCGCTTCGGTCTGGCCTTCCAGCACATTCAGCGATCCTCGGGTTTCGCCGACCTCAGCCAGGTCAGCGCCTTGGAAAACCGGGTCAACGGCAGCTTTCTGGCCGAACGTAGCGATCAGCTCACCCTGTCATTGAACTCTGCTCGCATGGGCACCCTCGGGCTCGGCTACTTTCAACTGCGGGATCGGCAGGGCCAGCGCACCCGGCTGTTGAACCTGTCCTGGTCGCGCAGCGTGCTCGGCAACGCCAGTCTGTATGCATCGTTCAACCGACTGCTAGGTGAGCCGGGCTACTCGGCGCAGATGCAGCTGCTATTGCCTTTCGACCTCTATTCGAACGTCACCATCGGTATCGAACGCAGCAGTCAGGGACGCTACACCGAGCGGGTCAACTACAGTCGCTCAGTACCCAGCCAGGGCGGTCTTGGTTACAACCTGGGCTACGCTGGCGGCGCGAGTGATTTCTATCAGGCTGATGCGGCCTGGCGCACGCCCTACGCGCAGTTACAGGGCGGCCTGTATAGCGACGCTGGACGTGACACGTACTGGGGTGGCCTGAGCGGTTCGTGGGTGGCGATGGACGGTGCGTTGTTTGCCAGCAACCGTATCGACGACGCTTTCGTGTTGGTCAATACCGATGGTTATCCCAAAGTGCCGGTGCGTTTCGAGCATCAGTTACTCGGCGAGACGGATCGCAACGGCCATCTGCTGGTGCCCTGGGTACCTTCTTACTATCACGGCCAGTACGAAATCGACCTGCTCGGTTTGCCGGCCAATGTGCAGGCGCCTGAAGTGGAGCAACGTGTCGCGGTGCATCAGGGCAGCGGTGCACTGCTGGCGTTTAGTCTGCGGCCGGTGGTGGCGGCCAGCATCGTACTGATCGACAGTCGCGGTGGCGTGCTGCCGCGCGGTACACCGGTGGAGCATCTGGAGAGCGGTCAGCAGGGAGTGGTCGGCTGGGATGGTCTGGTCTATTTCGAGGGGCTGCAGGCGCACAATGCATTGCGCGTCCGTTTCGCTGATGGGCGCCAGTGTCAGGCCCATTTTGAGTTGGATACCCAGGTTGAGGAAATCGCCTTGGTCGGTCCGCTGACGTGTCGCCTAAGGAGGGAACCATGAGACCACTCCGATGCCTGTTGCTGGGGCTGATACTGCTGTTGAGCGGCCAGGTGGCGCTGGCTGCCTGCGCCATTAGCAATCCAGTGGTGAGTCTCGGCACGACCAGCTCCCTGAGCTTGCGGACTCAGGCCCAGCAGGCAGCGGGCAGCGGTGGCTTGCAGTGCGATGGGATACTGGCGGCGCTGACCGCGGCCTATGTGCGGGTGACTCTGACCAGCGGCAGCCTGCAGTTGCAGAGCGGCGGACAACAGATTCCTTTCCATATCTATAGCGATAGTGGGTACAGCCAGGCTTTGCAAGCTACCCAGCCGCAGGAGTTGAGCAACATTACCCTGGTTGGTATCGGTGGTAGTGCCAGCGCGATTCCACTGTATTTTCGTACCGATCTGGGGGCCAATGTGGAGGCCGGCACTTATACGGCTACGGTCACCCTCAATTGGCAATGGGCGATTTGCACTGTGGGCGCTCTTAACCTCTGCGTCTGGGAACGCAGTCCGGGGCTCACCCAGAACTGTCCGCTGCTGGTGTGCGGCGCACCGACCAATTGGGGTACTGGCGTCACTGCGACCATCAACCTGACTCTGGTTGTCAGCAAGGCCTGTCAGATTGGCAGCACTCCCGACGTAGACTTCGGCAGTCAGGCACTGGTCAGCCAGTTCAGTGTTATCAGCCAATCAGTCAGCGTTACCTGCACCAATAGCGAGGGCTATCGGGTCGGCTTCGACAACGGCCAACATTACCAGGCGCCCTGGCGGCGTATGCTCAATGGCGGTAGTTACTTGCGTTACAACATCTACCACCCAAATACCACGACGATATGGGACAACACCGGGGAGACCGAGGCAGCCATCGGCACGGGCAATCCGCAAAGCTTTGTATTTCAGGCGATTATCGATTCGACTCAGGGCAATGTTCCGGTCGGAACCTATCTGGACAACGTGACCCTGATTATCAGCTACTAAGTGCGACGTGGGTTATCCTCTTGGTTTCAGTCTGGGGCTCGGGGAGCGATGATGGCGTTGGCTCGTTTCAACCATTGGGTGTTCGACATGGACGGCACCCTGACCCTCGCCGTGCATGACTTCGAGGCGATCAAACGGGCGCTGGGCATCCCCCTGGAGCACGACATTCTTCATCACCTGGCGGCGTTGCCAGCAGACGAAGCGGCGGCCAAGCACGCCTGGCTGCTGGAGCATGAGCGTGAGCTGGCGCTCAACGCCCGGCCTGCAGCCGGCGCCATCGAACTGGTGCGCGCGCTGCAGTCGCGCGATTGTCGGCTCGGCATCTTGACGCGCAACGCCCATGAGTTGGCCCTGTTGACCTTGCAGGCGATTGGCCTGGGCGATTGCTTCGCCACGGTCGACATTCTCGGCCGCGACGAGGCACCGCCCAAGCCCCATCCCGGTGGCTTGCTGCAGCTGGCCGAGCGCTGGCAGGTGGCGCCCGCCGAGTTGGTGATGGTCGGTGACTACCGCTTCGATCTGGAGTGCGCTCGCGCGGCCGGGGCGTGCGGCGTGCTGGTCAATTTACCGGAGAACCTCTGGCCGGAGTTGAGCGACCACTTCGCGGTGGATTGTCAGGCACTGCAACGCGCCCTTTAGCCAGCGACCGGTAGCCCGGATGAAATCCGGGGCAGGGGGCATAGGATTTCCACGTACCTCATCCGGCTACTAGTGACGGCAGCCACTGGACTCCAGATCCTTGATGATCGGGCAATCTGGCCGGTCATCGCCCTGGCAGTGCTCGA
>JBFKAF010000145.1:0-7465 GCA_041621735.1 Pseudomonas sp. | reverse complement strand
GCAGGAGCTGACAGAAGGTGTGGTCACTGCGATGTCGGGCGCCCGGGATGTGGAGCTGGTGGCCCAGGAGCTGGCGCGCCAGTTGATCCATCCGCACCTGGGTTTCGTGCTGTTCTTCTGTTCCGCCGAATACGATCTGCAAGGTCTCGGCGAAGCGCTGGAGCAGCATTTCGGCGGCATCAGCCTGATCGGCTGCACCAGTGCCGGCGAGATCACCCCGCAGGGCTACGGCCGTGGCTGCGTCAGCGCGGTGGGCTTCGACCATCGCAGCTTCTCCATCGCCAGCGGGCTGATCGACGAGATGGAGCGCTTCAGCCTGATCGACGCGCAGCAGCTGGTCGAGCGTCTGGTCGGCGATTGCCGCAACAACGAGCTGGCGCCGATCAAGGGCCACAGCTTCGCCCTGACCCTGCTCGACGGCCTGTCCAGCCGCGAGGAAGTGGTGCTCGGCGCGCTCAGCGCGGCCTTCGGCAGCATCCCGCACTTCGGCGGCTCGGCCGGCGACGACAACCACCTGACCCATACCCATGTCTACTACGGCGGCCAGTTCCACACCGGCGCGGCGGTGGTGGTGCTGTTCAACACCTGGCTGGATTTCGAGGTGTTCAGCACCCATCACATCGAGCCCTGTGACGACAAGCTGGTGGTCACCCAGGCCGACAGTGCCAGCCGCAAGGTGTATGAGCTCAACGCCGCGCCCGCCGCGCAGGAGTACGCGCAGCTGATCGGCGTGGCCCTGGCGGATCTCGACATGCAGGTGTTCGCCGCCCACCCGCTGGCGGTGCGCATCGGTGGGCAGTACTACGTGCGCTCGATCCAGCGGGTCAACGAGGACCTCAGCCTGAGTTTCTATTGCGCGGTGGAGAACGGCATCGTCCTCACCGCCATGCGTCCGGGCCCCCTGCTGGCCAATCTGCGGGTGGTCTTCGACGGCCTGCGTCAGCGTCTCGGTCCCTTGTTGCTGACCATCGGCTGCGACTGTTTTCTGCGGCGCATGGAGATCGAGGGCGCAGACGGCGTCGAGCCGGTCGCGGCCTTCCTGCGCAGCCAGCAAGTCATAGGCTTCAACACCTACGGGGAGCAGTTCAATGGCATGCACATCAACCAGACCTTCACCGGAGTCGCCATTGGCCGCCCCGGTCGCGGCTGATGGCGCCGAGCTGCAGGCCCGCTGCCGCGCGCTGGAGGGCGAGAACCGCAAGCTCAAGCGAATCAACGGTGCGCTGATCGAGCGGGTCGAGTCGATCAACTCGCGCGGCGACGATGCCTACGCGGCCTTCCAGCACTCGGTGGTGCTGGCCGAGCAGGTGCGCGAGCGCACCGATGCCTTGAACCAGGCGATGGCCGAGTTGAAGTCGAGCAACCAGTTGCTCAGCGATGCGCGGCTGCGCGCGGAAACCGCTCACCAGCATCTGATCGACGCCATCGAAAGCATCTCCGACGCCTTCGTGCTGTTCGACCGCGAGCAGCGCATCGTGCTGTTCAACAGCCGCTTCAAGGCGCTCTGGGCCGGCAGCCGCGCGCGTATCGGCAGCGGCATGCGCCTGGCGGAGATCAAGCGCCTGAGCAGGAGCACCGGCCTGGTGCTCGAGGAACAGCGCGGCACCCGCGACGAGCACATGCTCTATCGCCTGCGCGACGGCCGCTGGGTCCAGGTCAGCGAGCGGCCGACCCGCGAGGGCGGACTGGTGATCCTCTACACCGATATCACCGAGGTCAAACTCAACGAGACCCTGCGTCGCGAACAGGCCCTGGCGCAGAAGTCACGCCTGCTGCAACGCGCCGTGGACAACCTGTCCCAGGGTATGGCCATGGTCAACGCCGAGGGCCAGCTGGAGCTGTGGAACCACCGCTTCCTCGACCTCTGCGGCCTGGCGCCGATCAACGCGCACCGGCCGTTCGCCGAGGTGATGGCCGACAGCGAGCTGGCGCTGCTGACCCCGGCCAGCTGCGATGCCAACGGCAGGCCGGTCGAGGAACTGGAGCTGCGCCTGTTCGACGGGCGCATGCTCGAGGTGCGCACCCATGCGTTGCCCACCGGCGGCTTCGTCAACACCTTTACCGACATCACCGAGCGCTACCGCCATGCCGAGGCGTTGAGCGAGAGCGAGCGCTGGATTCGCCTGATCACCGACCACGTGCCCGCGCTGATCGCTTACCTCAACGCCGACCTTATCTACGACTTCACCAACAAGGTCTACGAGGAATGGTACTGCTGGCCGCGCGGCGCCATGCTCGGCCAGAGCCTGCGCGCGGTGCACAGCGAGGAGCACTGCCGACGCCTGGAGCCCTACATCGAGCGGGCGCTGTCCGGCGAAAGCGTGACCTTCGAGGTGGCCGAGACCAATCACCAGGGCCAGGAGCGCTACATGTTGCGTTCCTACGTGCCGAATCGCCAGGCCAGCGGCGAGGTGACCGGGATCTTCGTGTTGATCCGCGACATCACCGAACGTCGGCGCACCGCCGAGGCCCTGCATCAGGCCTACCAGCACCTGGAACAACGGGTGCGTGAGCGCACCACCGAACTGACCGAACTGAACAGCCAGTTGCGCCGCGAGATCGACGAACGCACGCAGATGGAAACGCGCCTGCGCGAAGCCAAGGGCGAAGCCGAACGGGCCAACCTGTCGAAGACCAAGTTCCTCGCCGCGGTCAGCCATGACCTGCTGCAACCGCTGAATGCCGCGCGCTTGTTCACCAGCGCGCTGCTGGAGAAGCAGCAGCCGGGCGAGAGCCTGGCCTTGGTGCGCAACGTCAGCAACTCGCTAGAGGACGTGGAGAGCCTGCTCGGCACCCTGGTCGATATCTCCAAGCTGGACGCCGGGGTGATCAAGGCGGACATCGCGCCGTTCGCGGTCAGCGAACTGCTGGAGAACCTCGCCGCCGAGTACCACCAGATCGCCGGCAGCGAAGGCCTGCGCCTGGACTACCTGCCCAGTTCGGCGCTGGTGCGTAGCGACATCCAGTTGCTCGCGCGCATCCTGCGCAACCTGCTCAGTAACGCCATCCGCTACACCGGCAACGGGCGCATCCTGCTCGGTTGCCGGCGCCGTCGGCACAGCCTGTCGATCGAGGTGTGGGATACCGGCGTCGGCATCGCCGCGGACAAGCTCGGCGAGATCTTCCAGGAGTTCAAGCGCGGCGACGCCGGTCAGCGCAAGCAGGACCGTGGCCTCGGCCTGGGCCTGGCCATAGTCGAGAAGATCGCCGGCATGCTCGGTCACCGCATCCGCGTGCGTTCACAGCCGGGCAAGGGCTCGATGTTCGCCATCGAGGTGCCGCTGACCACCCGCGCGCCGCGCGCACGGGTGATCCACGAGACCCCGGACCTGCTGCTCGAACGCCTGCGCGGCTCACGTATCTGGGTACTGGATAACGACGCGGCGATCTGCGCCGGCATGCGCACCCTGCTGGAAACCTGGGGCTGCCAGGTGGTCACCGCCTTGAGCGAACAGGACCTGGCGCGCCAGGTCGACAACTACCACGCCGACGCCGACCTGTTGATCGCCGACTACCATCTCGACGATGGTCACAACGGCGTCGACGCCGTGGCGCTGATCAATGCCAGGCGCAGCACGCCGCTACCGGCGCTGATGATCACCGCCAACTACAGCAACGAACTCAAGCAGCAGATGCGCGAACTCGGTCATACCCTGATGCACAAGCCGGTGCGGCCGATGAAGTTGAAGACGGCGATCAGCCATCTGTTGGATAAGGGCGCAGGCTGAGGGTGGTCGCGCCGGCGCAGAAGGCCATCGAGCGTAGCGCTAGCTAGCTAAGTGTGCGCTGGGATCGGCTTCTATTGCGGCCAAAGTCACTCCCAGGGTTTCGTTCGAGACTGTGCATCGGGCCATTGCTGCCTGGCTAGTGCCAGTCGTTTGCCTTGGTCATTCAGAAGCATGATGGTGGGTGGGGCGGATTATTTCCTTCGCTACACTGCAACCTATCTTCCATGGCACTACAAGGCGACCTCAGTATGCAAAAGCGCATGATGATTACCGGCGCAGGTTCGGGTTTGGGTCGTGAAATCGCCCTGCGTTGGGCGCGCGAAGGTTGGCGTTTGGCGCTCTCCGATGTCAACGAGTCGGGTTTGGCCGAAACCCTGCAACTGGTACGCGCCGCCGGTGGTGATGGGTTTACCCAGCGCTGCGATGTCCGTGATTACAGCCAGCTGACGGCCCTGGCGCAGGTGTGCGAACAGAAGTTCGGTGGTGTCGACGTCATAGTCAACAACGCCGGTGTGGCTTCGGGTGGCTTCTTCAATGAACTGTCGCTTGAGGACTGGGATTGGCAGATCGCGATCAACCTGATGGGGGTGGTCAAGGGCTGCAAGGCATTCCTGCCGCTGCTCGAACGCAGCAAAGGCAAGATCGTCAATATCGCCTCCATGGCGGCCTTGATGCAGGGCCCGGCAATGAGCAACTACAACGTAGCCAAGGCCGGTGTGGTGGCGTTGTCGGAGAGCCTGCTGGTCGAGCTGAAACTGCAGGAAATTGGCGTGCATGTGGTCTGTCCGTCGTTTTTCCAGACCAACCTGCTCGACTCCTTCCGTGGCCCGACTCCGGCGATGAAGGCCCAGGTCGGCAAGTTGTTGGAAAGCTCGCCAATCAGCGCCGTCGATATCGCCGACTACATCTATGAGGAAATGGCCAAAGGCGTGTTCATGATCCTGCCGCATGAGCAGGGCCGCATGGCCTGGGCATTGAAGCAGAAGAATCCCCAGTTGCTGTATGACGAAATGACCGGCATGGCCGACAAGATGCGCGCCAAGGCCAAGCAAGGCTGAGACGCTTGGTTTTGTGAGCTGACTGTTTGGTCAATTTAATGCACTGTCTGGGTTGTTCTTGAGCGTGCCTCGGGGTAGGGTCGCGAGTCCGACCTGAGGTCGCCAACATGTTGGGCTTTCTGTGAAAACCGTACCCCGGGCCATGCTGTTGCTGGCCCTGGTGCTGGCGGCGATTAATTTGCGCCCTGGCATCACCTCCCTGGCACCGCTGATCGAGCGGATCGCCGCGGAGCTCAGCCTGAGCCGAAGCCTGATCAGCCTGACCACGGCACTGCCGGTACTGTGCATGGGCTTGCTGGCGCCTGTTGCGCCGCGCCTGGCGCTACGCTTTGGCCTGGAACGCACCATCGTCCTGTGCCTGGCAGCGATCACGCTTGCCTTGCTGATGCGTTTGGCTGGCCAGGCCAGCGCCATTCTAATCGCCAGCGCGGTGCTGCTCGGTGCGGCGATCGCCGTGGCTGGGCCACTGCTGTCGGGGTTCATCAAGCGCTACTTCGTCGAGCGGATGGGCCGCGTAGTGGCGTGGTATTCCCTGGGCATGGCGATTGGTGGTGCGGCAGGGGTGGTACTCACGACGCCGGCCACTCAGCTGTTCGGCGACAGTTGGGCCTATGGGTTGGCGGTGTGGGCCATGCCGGCGCTGTTGGGTGTGCTGCTGTGGCTATGCCTGCCTAATCAGCCGGAGTCCGAGGATTCTACGGATGCCAGTGCCGGCTTGCCCTGGCAGCAACCGCGGGCCTGGCTGATCAGTGGCTTCTTTGCGCTTCAGGCCGGGCTGTTCTACGCGCTGGCGACCTGGGCCGTGGCGCGCTATCACGAAGCCGGCCTGACCTTGCTGCACAGCAACTCGTTGTTCAGTCTGTCGATGTTAATGGGCTTGCCCAGTTCCTTCCTGCTGCCCTGGTTGGCCCAGCGTTTCGGTAATCGCTACCAACTGCTATTGGCCTGTGGGGCCTTGTCCACCGTCAGTTTGGCGATGATCACCTTTGCCCCGACCGTTCTGCCTGAACTGTGGGCCATAACCGGTGGCTTTGGCTTGGGCGGCTCCTTTGCCTTGTCGCTGGTGCTACCGCTGTACGAGGCCGGTTCGCCGTTGGCGGTCAGCCGCTGGACCGCGATGATGCTCTGCACCGGCTATAGCATGGCCAGTTTGACGCCGATTCTCACTGGCCTGGCGCGCGATCTGGCGGGCGACTATCAGTCGCCTTTTGTCGTGTTGACCGGCCTAGCGCTGTTGATGACCTGGCTGGCCTGGTTGCTGCACAAGGGGCCACGCCCCTCGGTGCATGCCGGCCCATAGCAACGATGAGTCGTAGCCTGGATTAGCGCCAGCGTAATCCAGGCTACGGGCTGTTGGCCTTTTCGCTCGGCAATCGGCAAAGTTTCGCCGCAGTTCCTTCCTTGATGCCTGGCCCTGTGATAGAAGGCAGCCTTGATTTTCTGGAGTGCCGGTGTGGAGTCTGAATCCATCGTCTATGGCTGCATCCGCGATTGGCCGTCGGAGAACCCGGCGCAGAGTCGTTTGCGTCGAGAGATTAACCACCAGGTGCTGGACGCCTTGCCGGACGGCGATGTCTGGCCATTTCTTGGGCGTGAAATGTTCGCATTTTGCCAGCAGCCGGGCGATGGCCTGTACCAGACTCAGGTGATCCACTTCGGCGCCAGTTACCGTGCGGTCGAGTACGAGTGGAGCCTGTGGATCGAGCACTTCGAGGCGCTGCTCAAACGCCTGTACTGGGGCAGCGCAGTGGTGCACCTGGATACCGAACTGAGCGGCACTCACACCTTTCGTTGGGAGTCGGACACCGGCTTTCACAGCCCCCAGGAAGGCGCGCTACGCGTGCGCTGCGCCTGGGAGCGGGAGGGTGGGGTGCGCGGGTAAGCGATGGACCGGGCGCGCCGTTGCCAGACGGATAGCGCGAACCCTTGCCATCGCGGCCAAGGCCGCTCCCACAGGTCGAGTCTTCCACGCAACGCAGCCTAATAGCTGTGATGTGAAGCGAAGGCGTGTCCCGTTCCCGTTCCTGCTATTGCTATCGAAATGCAGACGCTTGGGCTATTCGCTGAGTTCTTGCAGCCATTCCTTGGGCACATCGCGTTTCAGCGCCAGCTGGCATTGCTGGCTTTCCGGGTCGAAGACGATGACCGCTTCGCCCTTATCGAGGGCGCGGCGTACGCGTTGGATACGGGTATCCAGTGGGGTTTCGTCGCCGTTGTCGGTGCCGTCGCGGGTGACGAAGTCTTCGATCAGGCGGGTGAGGGTGTCGGCTTCTAGCAGGCTCGGTGGGATCAGCACGGTGTAGGTCTCCAAAACGCAGCGGCGATGCTAACGCGTGATGGGATGTCTGGCCATGTCTGCTGTCGCCTAGGGTTTGACGAGTTGTAGTCTGGATTAGCGCCAGCGTAATCCGGTGAATCGGTCTCCCGGACTACGCCTAGGCCAATCCAGGCTACGGACTGGGGGCATCCGAGGTCTGCCCTAGCAGGTAGCGATCCAGGGTGCTGTACAACTGGGCGCTGTCCAGCGGTTTGCCGAGGAAATCGTCCATGCCAGCCTCGGCACTGCGTCGGCGGTGTTCCTCGAGGATGTGCGCAGTCAAGGCGATGATGGGCACTGCGGGCAGGTTGTGCTGCCGCTCCAGGCGACGGATTTGCCGGGTCGCCTCGAAGCCGTCCATC
>JBFKAF010000144.1:0-7522 GCA_041621735.1 Pseudomonas sp. | reverse complement strand
CCGAGGGCAATTGACGGAACAGACGGTCAGCTGGCATGACGCACCTCGGCGGGCTTGGCGAAACGTTGCAGGTCGAAGGGGCTGATCTCCGGGAGTGCCTGTTCACCGGCGATCCAGGGCGCCAGGCGCAGTGCATGGGCGGCGGCCAGGGTCACGCCGCTGTGGCAGGACAGCACGCTGGCGCCCGGCGCGCCGGGCAGGGCCTGATAGATAGGCGCGCCATCCGGACTCAACACCCGCAACGCGCCCCAGGCACGCACCAGCCGCACATTCGCCAGGCGCGGAAAACAGCGCACCGCGCGCCCGGCAATATCGGCCATCACCGCGCTGCTGGTGCCGTCGTCGAAACCCACCGACTCCGCCGAATCGCCCAGCTGCACGGTGCCTTCGTCGGTCTGGCGGACGGTGCTGGTGGGGTAATGCAGGAAGGGTGCGAGGCGTTCGGTCACCAGGATCTGCCCGCGACTGGGCTGCAGCGGAACCGGCTGGCCGAGCATCGCGCCGAGCTCGCGGTTGCCCAGTCCGGCGGCCAGCACCAGGCGCTCGCTGTGCCAGCGCTGGTCGCCGCTGGCGATCTCGAAGCCTTCGCCGCGTTGCGCGATGCTACTGACCTTGTGGCCATTGAGCAGCTGCACGCCGCGCTGGTGACAAGCGGCATGCAGGGCGCGCAGCAATTTAAGCGGGTTGACGTGGCCATCCAGCGGCGAATAGCAGGCGCCCACCACCTGCGGACCGATGCCCGGCAGGCGCTGGCGCAGGGCCGCCGGGTCGAGCAGTTCGAAGGGATAGTCGCCATCCAGGGCATCTTTGAGCCAGTGCAAGCGCCGGCTTTCTTCGGCCATCTCGGCATCGGACAGGCACAGCTGAAAGCCGCCGGGCTGGCGCCAGTGCACCTCGATACCGCTGTCGTCCAGCAGCATGCGTGCCAGCTGTGGCCACAGCGCCACGGACTGCAAGGTCCAGCGCGCATAAGCCGGCAGGCCGTAGCCTTTGCCTTGCACCCAGAGCAGACCGAAGTTACCGCGCGCCGCACGCAAGGCGTTGTCGCCCTCGTCCAGCACGCTGACCTGGCGCCCCAGCCGAGCCAGGCCATAGGCGACGGCCATGCCAGCTAAACCGCCGCCAATGATCATGAACTCAGTTTTTTGCATAGGGTCCGCCTTAGTCATAATTACTCCAGCACTTAGTCCTGAAGCCAGTCAGACTGCCTTATCGGTGAAGATGCCATGATCCTAGGGCGCTTATGCAACGATGAAAAATGCTTTATTTTGGCAAGATTATGTCTTTTTGTTATGGGGTTGCAGCGGATGAATCTGCGTCAATTGGAAGCCTTTCGGGCGGTCATTCTCGGGCAGACCGTCACCCGCGCCGCAGAGATGCTGCACATCTCCCAGCCGGCGGCGACCCGCCTGATCGGCGCGCTGGAGGAGGACATCGGCTTCGCCCTGTTCGAGCGGATCAAGGGGCGCCTGCAGCCCACTCCGGAGGCGCTGGTGCTGTACGAGGAAGTGCAGCGCTCATTGCTCGGCGTCGAGCGCATCGCCCGTACCGCCCGGGAAATCGGCAGCCTCACCCGCGGTTCGCTGCATATCGCCTGTGCCCCGGCGCTGGGGTTGTCCTTTCTGCCGCGGGCGATCAGCGCCTTTCTCAAACAGCACGAGCAGGCGCAGATCAGCCTGGTGGTGCAGTCCTCGCGCGAAGTGGTGGACCTGGTGGTGGGGCAGCGCTGCGACCTGGGCTTTATCGTGCAGCCCAACACCTACCCCAGCCCGCGCAGCGAGAAGCTGCTGAAGTCGCGGCTGCTCTGTGCGCTACCGGTCGGCCATCGGCTGCAGGACAAGGCGCTGATAGTGCCCGAGGATTTGCAGGGCGAGGCCTTCATCTCCTACCCGCAGGCGATCGCCTCGCGCCAGCATATCGACGCGATTTTCGCCGCCCACGACGTCGAGCGAGAGCTGCGCCTGGAGACCCAGCTGTCGATTCCCATGTGCATGTTCGTCGAGCAGGGCGCCGGAGTCGCCTTGGTGGATGCCATCAGCGCGCTGGAGTACCGGGGGAGCGGTGTGCTGTTTCGCGCCTTCGAGCCGGTGATCGAGATGGATTTCAGCATGCTGATGCCCGCCCAGGCCCGGCTCTCGAAGTTCCACCAGCGGTTCCTCGAGCATATGCGCGCCTTCGTCGCCAATGAGGTGCCGGACAGCTACAGAGGCTGAGCGGGTGCCGTACTACTGTTACCTGGCGTGAGTGGCTTGGTGCTGAGCGAATCGTCTCGGCAGGTCATGTCCGCGGTGCTGGTGCTGTACGAAAAACACCCAGCGAGCGTTACGCCCCGCAGGCACTGGCCTGTATCCAGCAAGGCACAGCTTATCCACAGCTCGGCGCACAGATATTGTGTCTAAGTGGCCGGCTATCTTGTTGATAGGGTTTAATAACTTGCAAGGACGGTGCTGCGAGGAGAGCGGGCGCGGGGATTGTCAGGGGCTGAGCGAGCCGTCCGACGCGGCTCTGCCAGGCAGGTGGTGGCTGTACGAAAAACACTCAGTGAGCGCCAGGCCCCGCAGGCACTGGCCTGTATCCAGCAGGGCACAGCTTATCCACAGCTCGGCGCACAGATACTGTGTCTAAGTACTTGGCTATCTTATTGATATAGCTCAAAAAATAATCAGGTCTCGGCGGGCGTTACGGGACTAGGGCTGTGTCTCTGTCTGTACAGCTTATCCACAGCGCTATCCACGGGCGCTGTGGGTAAACCGTTGGCAGGCACTAAAACGTCAGGGTCCGGCTGACATGATTGATCGTGCCCAATATCTGTCTGGGTTCGGCCATTGCGGGTGCCATGGTCCAGCGTTGGTAGGTGTCGTTGCCGATGCGCAGCATGCCGGTGTGGGTGCTCTGGTCGCGGTCGACCAGCGGGTCGGGGTCGGAGAAGCCAAGGCTGTAGCGCAGCTCCTCGATGTCCTCGGTTGTGCCGGTGAGGAACAGCCAGCCCGGGTCGACACGGTGCAGCTCGGCGTAGGCCTTGAGCAGCTCGGGCGTATCCAGGGCTGGCTGCAGGCTCAGCGAGTACATGAACACGTCGCGGCCCACGCGCGCGCCCAATAGCTGTTGCACGCGGCGCAGGTTCGCCGTGGCGGTCGGGCAAATATCGGCGCAGGCCACGTACATCATGTTGATGGTGACCACCTTGCCGCGTACCAGGTCGTCGTAGAACCTGACTTTCTGGCCTTCGTGGCTAATCAGCGGGATGTTGGGGATGCGTGAACTCGAGGGTGTGGCAAGCCGGGGTTGGGCCTCGGCACTGCGCCAGGCGGTGGGGGCGAGCGCGGCGGCGCCGAGGGCGCCCATGCCCAGCACTAGTTCTCTGCGAGTGTTCATTTGACGTCCACCTCATCGATCAAGGTTGTTGCCGCGCGCGAGTCAAGCATCTTTATTCTCGACGTCCCAGCGCACCATCATCGCGTGATCCTCGTGGATCACGTTGTGGCAATGCATCACATACTTGCCGTGGAAGTCGCGAAAGCGCACGAGCACGCGGATGGTCATGGTCTTCTCGAGCACGAATACGTCCTTACGCCCGCGCTCGTGCGGGGGCACGGGCACCTCAATGCCATCCACGCTCTTGCTGAGCATGCGTCCTTCCTCCAGGTGGAGATGGATGGGGTGCGACCAGCCGCCGGACTTGCCGACCAGCTCCCAGACCTCTGCGCTGCCCTGCTGGATCTTGGCGCGTGGGTTGTGGCGGTCGAATAGCTTGCCGTTGACCGTCCACAGGCCGTTCTTGCGATCGAATTCCCAGCGTCGCACGTGCAACTTGTCGAGTTCATTCGGCGAGGGCAGATCCCGTAAGGGGCGCAGTTGACTGGGTACCTGGCTCAGGTCCTGCTGCGCTGGATTGCGGTCGACGATGAACTTCAGCACGCGACTGCCTGGCGCCTTGACGTCCTTGGGCTTGCGCGTGCTGTCCTGGCGCAGGCGATTGACCAGGTACAGCTCGGTGCCCAGCGGGTACTGGGAGAAGTCCACCACGATGTCGGCGCGTTCGGCCACGCCGAGATGCACCTTGCGCTGATTGAGCAACGGCGCCGGGAGCAGGTTGCCGTCGTTGGCGATATAGGTGAAAGGCTGCACCTTGTCTTTCGCCGTGACCAGGTAGAACTCGTAGAAGCGGCTGGGGCCGGTGTTGAGTAGGCGAAAGCGATACTTGCGCGCATCCACGCGCAACAGCGGTTCAATCTTGCCGTTGACCGTCACCTTGTCGCCGAGTACCCCTTCGACATGCAGATCGTCCCAGAACAGCTGGCCATTCGGGTCGAAGCGCTTGTCGCCGAAGGCCAGCGGGTAGTCGTAAGGGTGGCTTGGCAGGCGTAGCGCACCGGGTGTCGGATCGCGCTCGTTGCCCGAGTCGAGGTGGTCGAACAGCAGGTAAAAACCCGCCAGGCCGCGGTAGACGTTAGGTGCGGTGTAATCCTCGGTGTGGTCGTGAAACCAGAGGGTACCCAGGGCCTCGCGATAATCGCCGATGTGGTTCTGCAGCTCGTCGAAGCCGGCGTAAATGTTGGGGTAGAAGTGGTCTTTGAATTGGCCTTTGCCTTGATTCGGGCCATCCGGATCGAGGGTTGGGCCTGCCATTGTTTCGCTGTAGAAGTCAGACGGATAGCCATCGCAGCCTGAGGACATGTGCAGGTTATGCAGGTGGGTAGAGATCTCCGGGCTGCCGAAGCCGACATGCTCCTGCGGCAGCTCATTGTGGAAGCGGCACAGTATCGGTTGGCCGTACCTGGCGAAGATGGTAGCGGGCGCGGTTGCGTCTGCCGTGTCGGCAACGTAGGTCCAGGCGGTCTGTGTGGGCAGGTCCGGATGGAACTCCCAGGGAATTTCCTTGGCCGTTAACTTGTAGAGTTCCGGCGCCCCCAGCGCGCCGATGATTTCGTCGAAACGCTGGTGTGGTTCTCGTCCGGCTTCGCCCTCGGCGCCCTTCGGGGCTGCCTCGCCGCTTGGGATCAGCTCGCTGACCGGCTGGACCGGCACTATCGCCCTGGGCAGTTCTTCCCGCCAGGGCCGGGTAGGGGGGCTGGGCGGGAAGACCGGCTGCGGGGTGGTCACCCACTCCACCGCCTCACTGTTGCGCAGGTTTAGCAGCAGCGGGGCCGCCAGGGCAGTGGCGGAAAGTTTGAGGAATGTGCGTCTGGCGGGGCCGTCGGGTGGGTCTTTCGGAGCGGCCGGCGGGTTGCTTTTGCCGTTGTTGTTCATGGACTGCCTCCACATCCTTGCCAGCGACTAGCCAAGGAATGTTGATTGCAAGGGTGTTGTTCTCCTCGGCAAACGGCGCGCAATGCGCACTCCAGCACCACGCAATTCGTCAGCCGTCATACCTCACTAAAGATGCCCTTATGGGCAGTGTCAAATTGATGGCGAATTATTGTTTTATTGTATTTTGAGTATTTAACTTATTGTTTTATATATAAATATAAGTTTCATATTTTCGATAGAGTGTGTTGTGGCGCGTGCATATAGCGAAATATATGTAGCCGATAGTGGGCAAGTCGAGCTGAAGGGCTAAGACGGCTTCCGATAAGAGGCCGTGCCTAGGCAGAAAGGTGAACCGGCTTGTGCCACTGCCGCGCACGTCCGTGCGGATAGGTTTCGCCCATGCCATTGCAAGTTCGCCGGGTTTGCCTTATGCACTGCTGTTCATGTTGCGGTGTGGGGCCAGGGAGGCGTTAGGCATGCTGCATGTGGTGCGGTCAGCCTGGTTGTCCGCAGTGTTCAGGTAATTAAATCTGGAAAAACAGGATTAGCGGGTGACAAGGCTGCGGCAACAGGCTTTTATTGTTACAGCCAGCGTGGCTATGCGTAGTGGGCTTGCGCTGACTGCAGTGCAGTTTTTCAGTGCGCAACTCTGGTCAGCTGTTGACGTGACTTTAGGCCGAACATTCACGGTGACGCCCGGATATTGGGCGTGATGGTTGCGGGGGGGCGATTTTGTTGCACTATTTTGGCGCTTTAAGTTATTGGCTGTTATGTAAATCCATGATTATAAAAGAATAAGTTAACTGGAAAAGAACAGGCCCACTGGCTTGAATTTTGCGGTGCCATGGTTGATCCAGGGAATAAGGAGTACCGCATGGATAGAACATTTTACGACGAGATGTACCTGGCTAATGGTGAGTGCCGGCCGCATTATCAGGAATTTGCTCGCTGGCTGGCCGACACCCCCAAGGAACTGCTGGCCCAGCGCCGCCGCGAGGCGGATTTGTTGTTTCACCGAGCGGGCATCACCTTCACTCTCTACGGTGACGTGCAAGGCACCGAGCGGTTGATTCCCTTCGACATCATTCCGCGCAGCATCCCGGCCAGTGAATGGCGCGTAGTCGAGCGCGGCTGCATCCAGCGGGTGCAGGCGCTGAACATGTTTCTCGCCGATCTCTACCATGACCAGCGCATCATCAAGGCCGGGCTTATTCCTGCCGAGCAACTGCTGGCCAATGAGGGCTACCAGATCGCGATGCAGGGGCTTGACCTGCATCGTGACCTCTATGCGCACATTGCCGGTGTCGATCTGGTGCGCGACGCCGATGGCAGCTACTACGTGCTGGAAGACAATCTGCGTACGCCCAGTGGCGTCAGCTACATGCTCGAAGACCGTAAGATGATGATGCGGCTGTTTCCCGAGCTGTTCGCCGCGCAGCGCATCGCGCCGATCAACCATTATCCGCACTTGCTGCTCGAGACCCTGAAGACCTCCAGTCCGCTGGATAACCCCAGCGTCGTGGTGCTGACGCCGGGGCGCTTCAATAGCGCCTATTTCGAGCATGCCTTCCTCGCCCGCGAGATGGGGGTGGAGCTGGTCGAGGGGGCGGACCTTTTCGTCCGTGACGACAAGGTCTTTATGCGCACCACCTCAGGTGCCAGGCAGGTGGATGTGATCTACCGGCGCCTCGACGACGCCTTCCTCGATCCGCTGGCTTTCAATCCGGATTCCATGCTCGGCGTGGCGGGGCTGCTTTCGGCCTACCGCTCTGGCAACGTGGTGCTGGCCAATGCCGTCGGCACCGGGGTGGCGGACGACAAGTCGATCTACCCCTATGTTGGCGAAATGATCCGTTTTTACCTGGACGAGGAACCGATCCTCAAGAACGTGCCGACCTGGCAATGTCGCAAGCCGGAAGAGCTGTCCCATGTGCTGGCCAACCTGGGCGAGCTGGTGGTCAAGGAGACCCAGGGCTCCGGCGGCTACGGCATGCTGGTCGGTCCGGCGGCGAGCAAGGCGGAGATCGAAACCTTCCGCGCCCGGCTGATCGCCAAACCCGAAGCCTATATCGCCCAGCCAACCCTGTGCCTGTCGACCTGTCCGACCTTTGTCGAGAATGGCATCGCGCCTCGACATATCGACCTGCGACCTTTCGTATTGTCCGGACGCGAGGTCCGCCTGGTGCCGGGGGGCTTGACCCGAGTGGCGCTGCGCGAAGGCTCGCTGGTGGTCAACTCGTCGCAAGGTGGCGGAACCAAGGACACCTGGGTG
>JBFKAF010000143.1:0-7540 GCA_041621735.1 Pseudomonas sp. | reverse complement strand
TCGGAGTGCGCAAGTGAGAACCGGCGATGAATAAAGCATGGGCCTTGCTCAGGTTGGCCAGCCCTCAGAGGCCTAATAGTGTGCCGGCTACAGTACAACTGAAACCGCGTCGCACTGCCACTCGCGCGGTGCCCGCCGATGAATAAAGCATGGGCCTTACTCAGGCTGGCCAGCCCTCAGTTACCTATCGGCGGCTACAGCTACTCGCAGGGGCTGGAGATGGCTGTCGAGCAAGGCCTGGTGCATGACCCAGCCAGCGCCAGACGCTGGATCGCCGATCAACTGCTGCTGAATCTCGCGCGCTTCGAGGCGCCCTTGCTGCTGGCCCATTGCACAGCGGCCGCCAATGCCGACTGGGCGGCCCTGACAGCTCTCGCCGAGCAGCAGCGCGCCAGCCGCGAGACCCGCGAACTGCACCAAGAAAGCCGGCAGATGGGCTACTCGCTGGCGCAACTGCTGGCTGACCTGCCGGAGCTGGACGACGCGTCGCGCGAACTGCTCGCCGCCCTCGAAGCACCCGGCCTGGCCGTCACCTGGGCGCTGGCCGCCCGCGCCTGGCAGATCGAGCCGCAGGATGCCCTCGCCGCCTGGCTCTGGGGCTGGCTGGAAAACCAATTGGCGGTGCTGATGAAAACCCTGCCGCTCGGCCAGCAAGCCGCGCAGCGCCTGACCTCGCAGCTGTTAGCCGAACTCGAACAGGCGCAACAGCAGAGCCTTCAGCTGCGCCCCGAACATTGGGGCAGCGCCGCGTTCGGCCTGACGCTGACGAGCATGGCCCATGAACGCCAGTACAGCCGTTTATTCCGCTCATGATAAGGAACACTCAACGATGAACAGCCAACCCCTGCGTGTCGGCATCGGCGGCCCGGTCGGTTCCGGCAAAACGGCGCTGACCCTGGCGCTGTGCCTGGCCCTGCGCGAGCGCTACAACCTGGCCGTGGTGACCAACGACATCTACACCCAGGAAGACGCCCAATTCCTGGTGCGCAACCAGGCCCTGCCGCCGGAGCGGATCATCGGCGTGGAAACCGGCGGCTGCCCGCATACCGCGATACGCGAGGACGCCTCGATCAACCTGGAGGCGGTCGAGCAACTCAACCGGCGCTTTCCCGGCCTCGACCTGATCCTGATCGAGTCTGGCGGCGACAACCTGTCCGCCACTTTTAGCCCGGAACTGTCCGACCTGACCCTCTATGTGATCGACGTGTCCGCCGGCGACAAGCTGCCGCGCAAGGGCGGGCCGGGAATCTGCAAGTCCGACCTGCTGGTGATCAACAAGACCGACCTGGCGCCCCTGGTCGGCGCCTCGCTGGAGGTGATGGAGCGCGACAGCAGAAAGATGCGCGGCGACAAACCCTTCGTCTTCAGCAATCAGAAAATCGGCCAGGGCCTCGCTGAAGTCATCGCCTTCATCGAACGCCACGGCATGCTCAAGCCAGCCTGATCGCCGCGCGCACCCGCTTATCCGGACAACAACGGACAACCAGGAGTCCCACCATGAACCATCGCCAAGCCCTCTTCGCCCTCGCCCTGCTGCTCAGTCCAACCCTGGCATTCGCCCACAGCGGGCATGACCACACGGGTCTGCTGGCCGGTTTGAGCCATCCACTGCTCGGTCTCGATCACCTGCTGGCGATGTTCGCCGTGGGCCTGTGGGCCGCGCAACAGTCGGGCGTCGCCCGCTGGACCTTGCCGCTGACCTTCGTCGCCAGCATGTTCGCCGGTGGCATGCTGGGCCTCAGCGCTGCGGGCATGCCGTGGCTGGAAGGCACGATTGCCGCCTCGGTATTGGCCTTCGGCCTGCTGGTGGCGGTCGCGGCGCGATTGCCGATGGCCGCCTCGCTCGGCCTGACCGCCCTGTTCGCCCTCAGCCACGGCATCGCCCACGGCCTGGAGCTGCCGGCGCAAGCCAGCCCATGGGCCTATGCCAGCGGTTTTCTGATCGCCACCGCGGGCCTGCACGCCGCCGCTTACGCACTGGCGCGCAGCCTGCCGCACCGCGCAGCGCCGCTGGTGCGCCTGGCTGGCGTCATCGCGGCCGTGTCCGGCGCCTGGATGCTGGCGGGCTAGCGACTAACAGGCCGCTGAAAAACTACTGCGCTCGGCTATGCGGCGTTGGAGTCGGCCTGCTAATCGTTAATGGATCGGTCGCGGCACCACGCGACGCCGCGACCGATCCGTAACGCCCTGTCCTCAAAGGTCTGTTACCTGACGCCATTCGCCGCTCGCTCGACAGCCGTCGATTTGCCATAGTTCAGGCATTGATTACGTCCGATCCCTGAACGTTTGGAACCCGCCATGCTGCGCCTCGCTCGCTTCCTGTTCGCCCCGTTGTTGTTGATCGTCATCGTGCTGTGCGTACTGGCGCTGACCAGTCGGCCCATAGCGCAACCCGTGGTGCTCAGTACGCTGGGCGACCAACCACTGGTGATCGCCCACCGTGGCGGCAAGGGGCTATGGCCGGAAAACAGCCTGTTCGCCTTCGAGCGCGCCAGCGCCCTCGGCGTGGACATGCTGGAGATGGACCTGCAGCTGTCCAGCGACGACCAGCTGGTGGTGATACATGACACCAGCCTGGAGCGCACCACCAACGGCGAAGGCGCCGTCGCCGCGTACAGCCTGGAGCAACTACAGGCCCTGGACGCCGGCTACCGCTGGACCGCCGACGGCGGCGAAAGCCACCCCTATCGCGGCCAGGGCATCCGCATCCCGAGCTTCGCCGAAGTGCTCGAACGCCTGCCGAACATGCCCAAGGTGATCGAGATCAAAGTGCCGGATGTCGGCATGGAGGCCCAGTTGTGTGCCGTGCTCAGCGCCAACGGGCAGCGCGAGCGGGTAATTGTCGGCAGTTTCTATGAACGCAGCCTGCAACTGTTTCGCGAGCAATGCCCAGGGGTCGCCACCTCTGCCGGGCCCACCTCGGTACGCATGCTGGTGGCGCTCAACTGGCTGGGCTTGGGTAGCCTGCTCTCGCCCTCCTACCAGGCGCTGCAGATACCCGAACGACACAGCGGCCTGCGCATCGCCAGCGCTGCATTGCTGCAGACCGCCCAGGCGCGCGGGCTGAACGTGCAGCTGTGGACGATCAATGAACAACCGGCCATGCGCCGCCTGCTCGATCTCGGCGCCCAGGGCCTGATCACCGACTACCCGGATCGCGCCCTGCAACTGCTCGGTCGCTCGACCCGCATCAGCGCACTGAGCGATTGAGCCCGCAAGGCTGAGATTGAACAAAAAACCAGCAGCCTCAACCAGGCCTTAGCGGGCGTGGCTTAGGCGCATGCACGCGCAGCTTATCCACAGATAACTCCACAGCCAAACTGGATAACTACTGGAGGCCGTACCCGAGCTGCGGCCAAACCCTTGAAATAATGCGATTATTTCTTGACTCAGCGCCATTCGACAGGGCCCACAAGAGCTCGCCAACCTACTGATCAATAATTGATCTATTCCCGCGAAGCCACGGCTAACGGGGCTCTGCGCAAGGCTTACCCTAGTTACCCACAGCCCTACCCACAGTAGCCGGGGACAACTTCCGCGAAACGGCGTGCTGCTGAAAATATCCACTAACTCTCTGTTTTTGCGATAAAAACAAGACTGATCAAAAAACACCCAGACGGCACAAAAAGCCCCACGACAAGGCCTGCACGCCTCTGCTCCCACCTTATCCACAGTTCGCTCCACAGTCTTTGTGGGCAACTCTGCATATCAACGGCCTCGCCCTAGAGAACCGCTGCACGACACAGCTTCTGGATCAACAGCCTCGGGCCTATCCCCGCCTTCTCTGCGACCTGGAAGCGCCTCAGATTTGAGCTCGATCTGCTTGCAACCTGCACAAGCGCCCCACAAAAAAACCGAGGTTCACCCTCGGTTTTTTTGCACATCAGCCATCGGCGACAACTAGTGCCCGCCCAGGTAAGCCTTGCGCACCTCCTCGTTACCCAGCAACTCCTCACCGGTACCGCTCAGGCGTATCTCGCCGTTGACCATCACATAGCCACGGTTGGACAGGCGCAACGCGTGATTGGCGTTCTGTTCGACCAGGAAGATGGTCATGCCGCTCTGCGCCAGCTCGCGCAGGGTCTGGAAGATCTGCTTCACCACGATGGGTGCCAGGCCCAGGCTCGGCTCGTCCAACAACAGCAGTTTGGGCCGGCTCATCAAGGCGCGGGCGATGGCGAGCATTTGCTGTTCACCCCCGGACATGGTCATGGCGCGCTGGTTGCGCCGCTCCTTCAGCCTCGGAAACAACTCGAACATGCTCTGCATATCCTGATCGGCGTGTTTGTCGCCAATCGGGATGGTGCCCATCATCAGGTTTTCCTCGACGCTCATGTCGGGGAACACCCGCCGCCCTTCCGGCGACTGCGCCACGCCGTTAGAGGCCACGTAGTGTGAAGACTTGTGGGTGATGTCGGTGCCACGGTAGACGATCTGTCCCGCCGAAGCGCGCGGCTGGCCGAAGATCGACATCAGCAGGGTGGACTTGCCCGCACCGTTGGCGCCGATCAGGCTGACCGTCTCACCCTCCTGGATATGCAGCGAGACCTGTTTCAACGCCTGGATCGGCCCATAGAACACATCCAGCGCTTTCAGTTCGAGAAGTGGCTCGCTCATACCAGTTCCTCCTCTTCCGCGCCCAGATAGGCGGCGATCACCTTGGGATCGCTACGGATCGCCTCCGGTCCGCCTTGCGCAATCACCAGGCCATGGTCGAGCACCACGATATGGTCGGAAATACTCATGACCATCCCCATGTCGTGTTCGATCAACAGCACGGTCAGGTCGTGCTCGTCGCGCAGCAGGCGAATGATCCGGCTGAGCGCCTCGGTTTCCTGTGGGTTGAGACCGGCCGCCGGTTCATCCAGGCAGATGATCTGCGGTCGCGTGCACATGGCCCGGGCGATCTCCAGGCGCCGTTGCTGACCATAGGACAGCTCACCGGCCAGACGGTTGGCGCAGTCGACCAGGTCGACCACTTCCAGCCAGTAGAAGGCATGATCCAGCGCCTGACTCTCGGCCTTGCGAAAAGCCCGGGTATTGAACACGCCCGCGAGCATGTTGCGGTTGATCCACATGTGCTGCGCCACCAGCAGGTTCTCCACCACCGACATTTCCTTGAACAGGCGGATGTTCTGGAAGGTCCGCGCCAGGCCAGCGCGATTGACCAGGTGAGTGCCGCCGAACATCTTGTAGTAGATCCGGCTGAGCAGCTTCGGCGGGGAGACGAAGTCGCCCAACTCGAAGGGTTCACCGAGCACCTTGACCACGTCGGTGCTCTTGCCCCGAGCGTTGAGCTTGATCGTGCCACCGGTGGCACTGTAGAAACCGGTCAGGCAGTTGAATACCGTGGTCTTGCCGGCACCGTTAGGGCCGATCAGCGCCGAGATGGAGTTGCGTTTGATGTTCAGGCTGACATCGTTGAGGGCCTTGATCCCGCCGAAATGCATGGCCAGGCGGTCGACCGAGAGGACTATTTCTTCGCTCATGGTGCAACTCCCTTACGTGGCACGACTCCGCTGCGGCTCACCCTGATCAGCCCGCGCGGGCGCCAGATCATCATCAGCACCATGAGAATGCCGAACAGCAGCACCCGGTACTCGGCGAAGGTACGCAACAGCTCCGGTGCGACGGTCAGCATGAAGGCCGCCAGCACCACGCCGACGGTCGAGCCCATGCCGCCGAGCACGACAATGGCGAGGATCAACGCCGACTCGAAGAAGGTGAAAGACGCCGGATTGACGAAGCCCTGGTAGCTGGCGAAAAACACCCCGGCCAACCCCGCCGTGGATGCCCCGATCATAAAGGCCGAGAGCTTGACCAATACGTGGTTCAAACCCATGGCGCGGCAGGCGATTTCGTCTTCGCGCAAGGCTTCCCAGGCACGGCCAACCGGCATGCGGGTCAGCCGGTGCTTGATATGGAGCACCAGCATCACCACCAGAAACAGCACCAGGTAGATGAAGATGAACTTCATGCTGGGGTTGTAACTAAAGCCGAAGAATTCATGGAAAGGCACTCCGCCGTCCTTGGCGCGGCGGGTGAACTCCAGACCCATGAAACTCGGTGAGGGCACCGACATGCCGTTCGGCCCGCCGGTAAAACTCAACCAGTTGTTGAGAACCAGGCGGATGATCTCGCCAAAGCCCAAGGTGACGATGGCCAGGTAATCGCCGTGCATGCGCAACACCGGAAAGCCCAACAAGGCCCCGGCCATGGCGGCGGCCAACGCGGCCAGCGGCAGCACCGTCCAGAAACCCAGGCCGAGGTACTCGTAGCCGAGCGCCAGACCATAGGCGCCGATGGCGTAGAAGGCCACATAACCCAGGTCGAGCAGACCGGCCAGGCCAACCACTATGTTCAGGCCGAGGCCCAGCAGCACGTAGATCAGGCCGAGAATCACCACGGTCAGCAGGTACTTGCTGGCGAAGATCGGGAAGACCAGTGCGACCACGATCAGCAGCGGAATGATCCAGCGCAGCCGGCTTTTATAGTCCGGCGCCCGCACGTGCACGCCCGAGTCGCTGCTCTCGAAGCTGGCGAGCAGCGCGACCCCTTTTGCCGTCTGCAGAAACAGACTCAAGGCAAAGCGGCCGAGCATCACCACGCCGACGATCATCGCGACGCGCTCGACTTCCAGGTTGTACTGATAGCCGTCGAGCACCACTCCGACGATGGGACCGAACACGATCAAGGCGATCAGCCCGGCGAGCACGGCATCGACCAGGCTCTTCTTAATATCCATGGGATTGTTTGCAATGGCTGAGGACATGATTACACCTTCGCCACGTGTGGACGGCCGAGCAGACCTTGGGGGCGAAAGATCAGGATCAACACCAGCAAGGAGAAACTGAACACATCCTTGTAGTCGGTGTTGACCATGCCCGAGAACTGCGCCTCGGCCACACCGAGAATCAGCCCGCCGAGCATCGCCCCGGGCAACGAGCCAATGCCGCCCAGCACCGCGGCGGTAAAGGCCTTGATGCCGATGATGAAGCCGGCATAAAAATCGAAGGTGCCGTAGTTCATGGTGATCAGCACGCCGGCCAGCGCGGCCATGGCGGCGCCGATGACGAAAACATAGGAGATCACCCGGTCGGTGTTGATGCCGAGGATCGAGGCCATCTTGCGGTCCTGCTGGGTGGCCCGGCACATGCGTCCGAGCTTGGTGTACTGGATGATGTAGGTCAGCAGCGCCATGCCGACGAAGGCGGCGATCAGGATGAACACCTTGGTGTAGGTGAGTTGCACGAAGCCCTCGCCGATATTCAGCTTGAATGCGCCCTCAAGCAGGGTCGGCACGCCTTGCTGGCGGGCGCCCTGGCTGATCTGCACGTAGTTCTGCAAGACCAGCGACATGCCGATGGCGCTGATCAGCGGCGCCAGCCGCGTGGAGTTGCGCAGCGGTTTGTAGGCCACCCGTTCGATCACCCAGCCGTACACGCCAGTGATGCCGATGGTGAACAACAGCGTGCCGAGAATCAGCAACGGAAAGGATTCGAGACCGAAAGAAGCCAGAATGGCCAGGGTGATGGCCGCC
>JBFKAF010000142.1:0-7559 GCA_041621735.1 Pseudomonas sp. | reverse complement strand
CGCAGGACTTCACGCAAGAAGGCCGGTTCATTGCGCCCACTCTTCGGTTTCGGCCGCAGGCTGCGCGGTAGCAGGAAGGGCGAGTCGCTTTCCAGCATCAATCGGCCGGCGGGTATCTCCCGTACCAGCGGATGCAGATGGGTGCCACGGCGCTCGTCGCAGATCCAGCCGGTGATGCCGATATGCAGGTCGAGGTCGAGGTAGTTGAACAGCGCGCGTTTCTCCCCGGTAAAACAATGCACCACCGCCGCCGGCAAACGGTCGCGGTAGTCGCGCAGTATCTCCAGCAGGCGCTGATCGGCATCGCGTTCGTGGAGAAACACCGGCATCTGCAGTTCCACCGCCAGCGCCAGTTGTTCTTCCAGGACTTTTTCCTGCTGCGGGCGTGGCGAGAAGTCACGGTTGAAATCGAGGCCGCATTCACCGACGGCGCGCACGGCCGGTTCGGCCAGCAACGCCTTGAGCTGTCCGGCGCTATCGCTGTTCCAGCTGCTGGCATCGTGAGGGTGGATGCCGGCGGTGCTGAACAGGCGTTGGCCGTCTTCGTCCAGCTGTCGACACAGCTCCAGCGCCTGCTCACTCTCCGCCAGGCTGGTGCCGGTCAGCAGCAACTGGCAGACACCGGCGGCGAATGCACGGGCTAGAAGTGCTTCACGCTGTTCGGCAAAGCTGGGATGGGTCAGATTGACGCCGATGTCGATGAGTTGCATGGTGTCACCTCTGGTCTGGGATGGGCAGCATAGCAGAGCTTTCTGTTTTCAAATAAATTCAATAAATACAATAAGATGGAGTTTATTGTTAAGGCTTTGTAATAACTTTGGCTGGCGTCCAGAACCGCGCTGTGCGAATCTCCGCGCGCGGCGCGCCTGGAACTTGTTGAGCGTAGCCATACTCTCAGTCGATCAGCTTCGCCCAAGGCGAGCCGACCCTGCCTTGGAGACTCGATGTCGCGATCGCTGCTTGCGCTTTGCCTGTTGCTAGTGGGGCTGCTGCCGTTGCCGGCGGCTGCCCGTCTGGCCGGGCCGCCTGAAGTCGGGCCGCCGACAGCGGTGCGCGACTTGGCGAGCATCCGCAGCAGCGGTGAATTGCGGGTACTGGTCAACCAGAGCCGCAACAGTTCGGGCGAGGTCAGAGGTCAGAGCATCGGCGTGGAGTATCACCGTCTGCGTGCATTCGAACAGTACCTCAACCGTAAAGCCGGCGATGGTCGCGTGCTGAAGCTAAAGCTTATTCCCAAAGCCAAGGATCAATTGCTCGGTGCGCTGCAGCGTGGCGAGGGCGACCTGGTGGCGCCGGGCGAACTGCTCAGCGTGCCGGGCGGCAGCAAGGTCAGTGCCAGCGCGGCCATTCGCAGCAAGGTGCCGTTGATTATCGTGGCGCGCCAGGGCGACCGCCGCTACCAGCGTCTGGAGCAACTGGCCGGACGTAGCGTGGCGTTACCCGCCGGCAGCGCGGCAGGCGAGGCGCTGCGCCTGGTCAACCAGAAACTGATTCAGCGAAAATTGCAGCCCATCATCGTCGAGTGGGTCGACCCGAGCCTGGCCATCGAGGATGTGCTGGAGATGGTCCAGGCCGGTATCTACAGTGTCACGGCGGTTGAACAGCCGATTGCCGAACGCTGGGCCAAGGTGATGCCGAAGCTCCGCCTGGAGCACCACCTGGTGCTGGCCAATGAGGGCGGCATGCGCTGGTATGTACGGCGGGACATGCCGATGTTGCGTGCCAGTATCGACCGCTTCTTCAGCAGCTATCGCAGCCCGGCCGATCAGGATGCGGCCTTTCAACGGGTCTATCGACGCCTGTACAAGGTGCACTACCCGTTGGGTCGGGCCGAGCGCCAGCGCCTGGAAAAACTTCGCCCGGTTTTGCAACTTCATGCCGAGCAGAATAATTTTGACTGGCTGACCCTGGCAGCGCTGGCGTTCAAGGAGTCGACCCTTAATCCCGCCGCGCGAGGCGCCGGTGGCGCGACCGGCTTGATGCAAATCACCCCGGCGGCGGCGAGCAGTGTCGGGGTCGGCAATATCGCGGCGCTGGAGAACAACGTCCAGGCCAGTGCCAAGTACCTGGCGATGATCCGCCGCGGCTATTTCAACAGCCCTCAGCTGAATGAGCGAGAGCGCATGGCGTTCGTCCTGGCCGGCTACAACATGGGCCCGCAGCGCGTGCAAAGCATGCGTGCAGAGGCTCGCCGGCGCGGCTTGAACCCTAACCAGTGGTTTTTTCAGGTCGAACGGATTGCCATGGAGCAAGTTGGCATGGGCGTGGTCAGCTATGTGAACAGCGTCAACAAGTACTACGTGGCGTATAACCGTGAGCGTTATTTGCTCGAGCCGCAGGAAGCCAAGGAAAGTAAATAATCTAATTTATTGATGTTTTATAGCGATAAATTGCGATTTTAATATCTATTATTTGATTTATTCTGTGCGCCATTCCCCCACATGAACAAGGGTTACCGCACATGAACTCACTGACCAAAGCCGTTATGGCTACGCAAGCAGGCTACGGCCTGACCATTCTGCGGATTATCGCCGGGGTGATCTTTGCCGCGCACGGCGCGCAGAAACTCTTTGGCTGGTTTGGCGGCTACGGCCTTGCAGGTGTCGGCCAGTGGATGGAAAGCATCGGCCTGGCACCCGGTTACCTGATGGCGTTGATGGCCGGTAGTGCCGAATTTTTCGGCGGGCTGGCGTTGATCCTGGGCCTGCTGGCACGACCGGCCGCGGCAGTGCTGGCACTGACCATGCTGGTGGCGATTGCTTCCGTACACTTGGCCAATGGTTTCTTCATGAGTGACAACGGTTATGAATTTGCCTTGGCATTATTGGCCATAACCTTGGCCGTGCTCAGTGAAGGGGCTGGCAAACTGTCGCTGGATCGGCGTATCGCCTGCTAAGTGCGCAAACTAAGGCCCCGTGCGGGCCTTAGTCGTTTCAGGACGCGGGTTGCTTGCGTGCCGCCGCGAGTTGTTCGGCGGCATTCAGGCGCATGCGTTCGTGCTCGTCGAAGCGTTGTTCGGCCAGTTGCTCGATGGCCTTGGCTCTGTCGCCGGAACTCAGGCCCTGGTTGGCTGCAATCCGGCTCTTCTCCCTGAGGTAGCTGTCCAGGCGCTTGGCCCAGGCCTGACGTTTCTGATCGAGCGCTTCCAGGCGCTGGGTGGCCTCGGCGCCGACCAATTGCTGGCGTAACTGACGGATTTTCTCCGGGCTGGCGCCTGCTGCCTGTAGCTGGGCGGTCTGTTGACGCAGTTGGTTTTGCAGTTGCGGCAGCAGCAGGTCCTGCATGTCCTCGGGCAGGCTATTGCGCAGGCGATCGACCGCCGCCGCTTTGCCGTCGTCATCCAGGCTGGCGTCTTGCTGAATCGCCAGGCGTTGCAGGGTGAACTGGTTATAGGCCTGCTCGCGGGCGAAGAAAGCCTGCTGCACCTCTGTGCCGAATAGGCGCGCGCGCAAGGCTTGCACCGCTGCCTCGCGTTGGCGCAGGGCGGCTATATCGGCTATTTGTGGCAGATCGCGCTCCAGCAGCACGAGTTCGCGTTTGTAGTCGAGATACTGCGCCAGCAGCGCCAGGGCCTGGTCGCGGGCGGGGCCCTGCAACTGGTTGACGATATAGTCTTGCAGACGCTCGATACTGGCGCTTACGGGTTCTTCGCCGATGCTGGCGAGGAAGTAATCGAAGATCCGCCGAATATCTTCGCTGATCAGCAGGTTGCCGGCGGCGTCTATGTGGAAGGCGCCATCCACCTGGGTACCGCTAAAGGACCTTGGCAGCGCCTTGAACGGCTTGACCGGCGTTGGTTGAGCCGGCGTCAAAGCCACAGCGCTGCCGGTTTCATTCTGCGTTGGCATGACTCGGGTTGTGGACGAGGTCTGTGTGGGCGGGGTAGGCGGGCTTACGGGATCGAGATAGAGCAGCAGCGCGACGCCGCCAACGAAGACCAAGGGTGATAACAACAGAAGTTTTTTCACGGCACTCTTCATTGATTGCACGATGGATATCCGAGGGCTGGGGCGGAACGGGGCCCGACCGGGCCCCAGAACCCAGGGTTACAGCCCGTCGTTTTTCAGGCGGTTGGCGTGTTGCCGGTAGACGCTCACTGGGTCGGTCTCGAACCAGCTGGTCAGGCCGAAGCTCTGGTTGACCTCGTCGAGGTGATTCATCCGGTAGTCGTCGCGAATCACCTTGCCCATGTGTGAGCTGCAACGACCCACCAGGCCGTCGTTGGCCTCGCCATTGAAGGTCAGGGCCGTGGCGCCGAGCAACAGGTCGCTCGGGTCGAGGATGTTGGTCACCGGGCTGGTGCCACTCCAGGAGTAATAGCGCACGCCGTTGACGCTATAGGCGCCTTCGCCGCAGGCGCTGGTTGGCAGCCCTTGTGGATACTGGGCGTTGAACTGCGCCGCGCCAGCGCTGTTGAGGGACTCCAGTGCGCCCAGGGCGTTTTGCGGGCTGCCGCTGGAGCTGCCGGAGAGGAAGTTGATCAGGCTGCCAAGACCATTGACTATGCCCGCGAGCAGGGCTTCACCGGCAGAGCCGGGCGGTACCTGACGGATAAAGTCGGCTGCGGCCGAGCCTTTGTGCGGGGCGCCCACACTGGTGGCCGACGCCACCAACTGCGGGCTGACTGCGGCGACGTAGCGGATGGTCGGGCCACCATGGCTATGGCCGATCAGGTTGACCTTGGGCTTGCCACTGATGGCGACAATTTCCTCGACCTGTTCCAGCAGTTCCTCGCCACGCGCTTGCGAGCTGTTCAGCTGGCTGACTTCTGTGGTGTACACGCTGGCACCGTCACGGCGCAGGGCCGAGGAAATGCCGTACCAGTAGTCAATGCCGAGGATGCTGTCGAACCCCAGCATGCCGTGGGACAGCACGATCGGGTATTTGGTCTGGGTATAACTGGAAGAGCCGAACCAGCCGGCTTGAGTCTGGGTGGAAGCCAGGAGTCCGGCTCCCAGACAGAGGGCGAGCAGAGTCTTATTGTTGTTCATTGGCGCTCTCGAAGTGAATTGAATCGGGCAATCGATGCCATCCATGCGGCCACCACGCCCGCCCTGGGGCGCGCACAGCAGCCAGTGGTGTAGCGCAGGAACCGTGCCATTGCTCCTGCTGTCAGCGGGGAGCGCTCTGGAACAGGTACTTGAGTGCCAAGTGCGCCGAATGTCAGGCAGTCAGGGCGAACGCCATTGTTACGCGGCGAAACGTCAGGACGATTCCTTAGGTCGCATTGGCCACTGCTGCAACTGCCGATAGTGGCTGCCATGGGCGCTCTGCTCGGAGGCGAACAGGGCAAAATGGCTGACTGGCCAATCGAAAGATGGGGTGGCATCGCCTGGCAGGCGTGGGCAGCGACGCAGCAGACTCAGATGAGCGCGGAACGGACGATTATCCAGGTTGATGCCTGTGTCCAGCAGCGCGTCGCGCAACCCCTGAGCCAGGTCCTGCAAAGCCTCGGGTGGCTGACTCGGCGCCAGATACAGCAGGCCATTGTTGAACCGCCCGAGATGATCCAGGTGCAGATCGCACGCGGGCACTTGCAGGCCGGCCGCGAGGCTTAGCAGTGTGGGCAGCTGAGTGAGTGGCTGTTGCCCGAGAAACACCAGGGTGAGGTGCAAATTAGCCGTCGCGACCGGGCGGCCTTGTAACTGCAGGTCGTCGCGCCAGGTGGTGATTGCCGTGGCCAGTCGAGGGGGGCAGCGCAGGGCGAAGAATAAGCGCAAAGCATGGTCTTTCATGATTACCGGCTCGGCTGTGAACTGCCGTCTTGACAGTATTGCGCAGGCTTCTCTAGGATGCTGCCCATGCGCCGATTTAAACAGCTACTTGCGGGGCGCCGAGCCACTTGTTCACAACAGGCTCTGAGAAGACCTCCACGGAGGCTTCGAAATACCGCTAAAGCGCTGGTTCGGTGTCGCCTCTCACCGCTGCCCAGCGGGATTTCTGAGGCGGAGACACGACATGACTTGTCCCCAACCGCTGATTCGCCTGACCCCGATTACCTCCGGGCGGATTCAACGCAACCCGAAAATTCTTCTCGGCGGCAGCCACCAACCGACCCTGCTGCGCTATCTCGACGGCTGGCCGATGCGCTGGGGCGGCCGCCGCGCCTTTCTGATTCAGTTCGTGCGTGACGGCGAATCGCTGGCGCGCTTTGCCAGCGACAGTTTCGATTTCGCCGTGCTGCAAGCGCCTGGCGCCGAACGTTTACACGACAGCGTGCGGGATCTGATTCGGGTGGCCAAGCAGGGGCTGATTACCCGGCGTTGATCTGGCTAGGGTCGACTTAAAGGTACTCGATCGCGATCACATACCAGGCTTTCTCGCCGGTCGGGGTTTGCACGCGCACCTCGGCATCCAGGGCTTTGCCAACCAAGGCGCGGGCCAGTGGCGAGTCGATGCTGATCAGGTTGTGTTTCAGGTCCAGCTCGTCTGGGCCGACGATGCGGTAGCGTGACTCGCTGCCGTCGTCGTCTTCGAGGGTGACCCAGGCGCCGAAGTATACCTTGCCCGCATCGCTTGGCCGCGCGCTGACCACCTTGAGGCTTTCCAGGCGCTTGGTCAGAAAACGCACGCGGCTGTCGATCTCGCGCAGCATCTTCTTGCCATAGGTGTATTCGGCATTTTCCGAACGGTCGCCTTGCGCCGCCGCTTCGCTGACCGACTGCGTGACCTGTGGCCGGCGCACATGCCACAGCTCGTGCAGTTCGGCGCGCAGGCGCGCCTCGCCTTCGGGGGTGATCAGTGGGGTGCCGGCAGTGCGGGGAGGACGGTAGCGGCTCATGAGTCTGCTGCGTAAGCGGGAAAGCGCGAGTCTAGCAAGATCAGCCCTCGCGCAGCACGGTCAACGGGCTGCTGTTCAAGGCGCGTCGAGTGCCCAGTACGCCGGCACCGCCGACCAGCAGTGCGCCGATCAACGGTAACAGCAGCAGCCAGGGGTGTGGCTGCCAGGTCAGGTCGAAGGCGAAGCGGTAGAGCAGAAAGCTGATCAGCTCGCAGCCAATTGCGGCCAATACGCCGCTGGCGGCGCCGAGCAAGCCAAACTCGGCCTGCCTGGCCTTGATCAGCAATTTGCGTTCGGCGCCCAGGGCACGGAGCAGGGCGCCCTGACGGATGCGCTCGTCCAGGGTGGCCTGCAGTCCGGCGAACAACACGGCGAGACCGGCGGCGAGCACGAACAGCAGGACGTATTCGATGGCTAGGGTGACCTGGGCGAGAATGCTGCGCAGCTGGGCCAACACGGCCTCGACTTGCAGCAAGGTGACCGTTGGAAAGGCGCGGGACAGCTCGACCAGTTGCCGTTCCTGCTGTTTCGGCAGGTAGAAACTGGTGAGGTAGGTCACCGGCAGATCCTGCAAGGTGCCCGGCTCGAAGATCATGTAGAAGTTGGGTTGAAAGTTGTTCCAGTCGACTTCGCGCAGGCTGGTGACCCGCGCGTCGCGGTTGATCCCGCCGACACTGAAACTCAAGCGGTCGCCCAGTTTCAGTTGCAGGCTCGTGGCCAGCCCGGATTCCACCGAGACGCCCGGCATTTCGCTGGCATGGGCGCTGCTCCACCAGGT
>JBFKAF010000141.1:0-7565 GCA_041621735.1 Pseudomonas sp. | reverse complement strand
CGCCAGCAGCACCTTGCGGGTACGCGGCACTTCGGGGCCATTGCGAAACACTGCCTTACAGTGCGCATCGGTCTGGCCATAGTTGTAGAGCAGTACAGCACCCATGTTGTGGTCGATTTCCTGAGTGGTGACCGACACCTCGGCGCCATTGAGCTGTTTCTCCACCTCGATCGGGTAAGCGGAAGCGCTCAGCGGCAACAGGGCGATCAAAGCACAACAGATTTTTTTCATGCGGCAGTCTCCAACAAAGGACTGCCAGTTTAGGGCGAGTTCGCCGCGCTGTGCACCCAGCGGCGCGATAACTCAGGTTTACAGGAGGCGACGATGAAAGCGCCCCGCGTTACTCTCGATCAATGGCGCACCCTGCAGGCGGTGGTCGATCAGGGCGGCTTTGCCCAGGCCGCCGAGGTGCTGCACCGCTCGCAATCCTCGATCAGCTATACCGTGGCGCGCATGCAGGAACAGCTCGGCATGCCGCTGCTGCGCATCGAAGGCCGCAAGGCGGTGCTCACCGAAGCCGGCGATGTGCTGTTGCGCCGCTCGCGACAACTGGTGAAACAGGCCAGCCAGCTGGAGGACCTGGCCCATCACATGGAGCAAGGCTGGGAGGCCGAAGTGCGCCTGGTGGTCGATGCCGCCTACCCCAGCGCCCGCTTGGTCCGCGCGCTCACCGCCTTCATGCCGCAGAGCCGTGGCTGCCGGGTACGGCTGCGCGAGGAGGTGCTGTCCGGCGTCGAGGAGGTACTCAAGGAAGGCGTCACCGATCTGGCGATCAGCGGCTTCAATATTCCCGGTTATCTCGGTGCGGAAATGAGTTCGGTGGAGTTCATCGCCGTCGCTCACCCGGAGCATCCGTTGCATCGCTTGCAACGCCAACTGAGCTTCCAGGATCTGGAAACCCAGATGCAGGTGGTGATCCGCGACTCCGGCCGACAGCAGCCACGCGATGTCGGCTGGCTCGGCGCCGAACAGCGCTGGACGGTTGGCAGCCTGGCCACCGCCGCCACCTTCGTCAGCAGCGGCCTGGGCTTTGCCTGGCTGCCCCGCCACATGATCGAACGCGAACTGCATGACGGCCTGCTCAAGCCACTGCCGCTGGATCAGGGCGGCAGCCGCAACCCGCAGTTCTACCTGTATTCGAACAAGGACAAAGCACTCGGCCCGGCCACAGAAATCCTTGTCGAACTGATCCAGCGCTTCGATGCCGCACCGCTGAATGCTGCCTTCGCAGCGCCCCAGCCCCCCGCCTGACAGGAAGTTGCCCATGTCCTATTTCGATAATGACGGTTGCCAGTTGCACTACGAAGAATACGGCCACGGCGCGCCAGTAGTGTTAGTCCACGGCCTGGGCTCCAGCACCCGCGATTGGGAATACCAGCTCCCCGAACTGGCTAAGCACTACCGGGTGATCGCCCTCGACGTGCGCGGCCATGGCCGCTCCGACAAGCCGCGCGAGCGCTACAGCATCGCCGGCTTTGCCGAGGACGTGGCGGCGCTGATCGAGCACTGCCAGCTCGGTGCGGTGCACCTGGTCGGCATCTCCATGGGCGGCATGATCGGCTTTCAGCTCGGTGTCGAGCGCCCGGAACTGCTGAAGAGCCTGTGTATCGTCAACAGCGGACCGGAAGTGAAGGCGAGAAGCCCGCGCGACTACCTGGAAATCGCCAAGCGCTGGAGCCTGTCGCGCCTGCTCAGCCTGAAGACCATCGCCAAGGCCCTGGGTAAACTGCTGTTTCCCAAACCCGAGCAAGCCGAGCTGCGGCAGAAAATCGAAGAGCGCTGGCCGCAGAACGACAAACGCGCCTACCTCGCCAGTCTCGACGCCATTATCGGCTGGGGTGTACGGGAACGTCTGGCGCGCATCACCTGTCCTACCCTGGTGGTCAGCGCCGACCGCGATTACACCCCCGTCGCGCAGAAGGCCGCTTACGTCAAGGAGCTGCCGAATGCACGGCTGCTGGTGATCGAAGATTCGCGTCACGCCACACCACTGGATCAACCGCAGTGTTTCAATAGCCACCTGCTGGCCTTCCTCGCCGAAGTCGAACAGCTCACCCCTACTCCCTCTAAGGACCACCAAGCATGTTGAAGAAACTCGCCCTCGCCGCCTGCTCCCTGCTGTTTGCCACCAGCCTGCTGGCGGCGGAGAACCCGAAAGTGCTGCTGACCACCAGTCTCGGCGAAATCGAAATAGAGCTGGCCGCCGACAAAGCGCCGATCAGCGTGGAGAACTTCCTCGGCTACGTGGACAGCGGTTACTACGCCGGCACCCAGTTTCACCGGGTGATCCCTGGTTTCATGGTCCAGGGCGGCGGCTTCGATGCCGAGCTGCAGCAGAAGCAGACCCGCGCACCGATCAAGAACGAAGCCGACAACGGCCTGCACAACGTGCGCGGCACCCTGGCCATGGCGCGTACCCAGGTTCGCGACTCGGCCACCAGCCAGTTTTTCATCAACCACAAGGACAATGCCTTCCTCGACCATGGCAGCCGCGACTTCGGCTACGCCGTGTTCGGCAAGGTGGTGCGCGGCATGGAAGTGGTCGACCAGATCGCTCAGGTGCCTACCGGCAACCGCGCGGGTCAACAGAACGTGCCGAACAAGCCGGTCTTGATTCTCGAAGCCAAGCGCCTGTAAGCCGTCCTCCCGGGGTGGGCTCCAAGCCCACCCTACGCCTGGCCCAGATACAACCCCGCCACGCCCATACATAGGCACCGCAAACAGCCCCCCCGGATTGCATCCGGGCTACTCGGCTGCTGTGCGGGCACGCTCGGTTTAAAGGGATAGAATCGACATTCAGTCCACCACCAAGGCAGGATGCCTGACATGCTGTTTCGCCACTTCGAAGCCCTGCTCGACGTATTCAAGGCCAGCCCCGATCTTGAGCCGCCGCGAGGCGTTCTGTCGTTCTATGCCCACTATCTGCGCCAGGCCTGGCCGCTGCTGATCGCCGTGCTGGTGGTCGGTTTCTTCGCCGCGCTGATCGAGGTGGCGCTGTTCAGCTTTCTCGGCCGCCTGATCGACATGACCCAGGCCACGCCGAGCAGCGCCTTCTTCAGCCAGTACCGGAGCGAACTGCTGTGGATGCTGCTGGTCGCGTTGATCCTGCGCCCGGTGGTGTTCGGCCTGCACGACCTGCTGGCCAACCAGGCGATCACCCCCAACCTGACCAACCTGGTGCGCTGGCAGAACCACCGCTACGTGCTCAAGCAGAGCCTGAGTTTCTTCCAGAACGACTTCGCCGGGCGCATTGCCCAACGCATCATGCAAACCGGCCCGGCCCTGCGCGACTCGGCCCTGCAGGTGGTCGATGCGCTCTGGCACGTGCTGGTCTACGCCGGCAGCGCGCTCTACCTGTTCGCCGAGGCCGATCTGCGCCTGATGCTGCCGTTGCTGCTGTGGATCGCCGGCTACTGCCTGCTGCTGCGCCACTTCGTGCCGCTGATCAAGCAGCGTTCGGCCACCGCCTCGGCGGCGCGTTCCACGCTGATGGGCCGGGTGGTGGACGGCTACACCAACATCATGACCCTGAAGCTGTTCGCCCACACCCGCGAGGAGGAAGGCTACGCCCGCACGGCCATGCAGGACCTGCTCGACAAGGTGCGCCTGCAGACCCGCACCGTCACCGCCCTGGACTTCAGCGTCACCTGCCTCAACGGCCTGCTGATCGGCAGCACCGGCACCCTGGCCCTGTGGCTGTGGAGCCAGGGGCTGATCAGCACCGGCGCCATCGCCCTGGCGATTGGCCTGGTGATCCGCATCAACAACATGGCCGAGTGGATCATGTGGGTGGTCAACGGCATCTTCGAAAACGTCGGCACCGTGCAGGACGGCATGCAGACCATAGTCCAGCCCCGTCACCTGCTCGACCGCACAGGCGCTCAGCCGCTCGAGGTGCGGCGTGGCGCCGTGCACTTCGACGCCATTCACTTCCACTACGGCAAGACCTCCGGGGTGATCGACGGCCTCGGCCTGCAGGTGCGTCCCGGCGAGAAGATCGGTCTGGTCGGCCCCTCCGGCGCGGGCAAGTCGACCCTGGTCAGCCTGCTGCTACGCCTGTATGACCTGCAGGCCGGACGCATCCTGATCGACGGCCAGGACATCGCCGCGGTGACCCAGGAAAGCCTGCGCGCGCAGATCGGCGTGGTCACCCAGGACACCTCGCTGCTGCACCGCTCGATTCGCGACAACCTGCGCTACGGCAAGCCCGACGCCAGCGAGGCGGAACTGCGCGCCGCCGTACACAAGGCGCGCGCCGCTAGCTTTATCGCCCAGCTGGACGACGCTCAGGGCGGCCGCGGTTTCGATGCCAAGGTCGGCGAGCGCGGAGTCAAACTGTCCGGCGGCCAGCGCCAGCGCATCGCCATCGCCCGCGTGCTGCTGAAAGACGCGCCGATCCTGGTGCTCGACGAAGCCACCTCGGCGCTGGACTCAGAGGTCGAGGCGGCGATCCAGGAGAGTCTGGATACCTTGATGCAGGGCAAAACCGTGATTGCCATCGCCCACCGCCTGTCGACCATTGCGCGCATGGACCGCCTGGTGGTGATCGATCAGGGGCGCATCGTCGAGAGCGGCACGCACGGCCAGCTGATCGCCCACGGCGGTCTCTATGCCCGCCTCTGGCAACACCAGACCGGTGGCTTCGTCGGCGTGGAGTAACGTATCCCGTGGGAGCGGCCTTGGCCGCGACCAGCATTTCGGACTGACCGCGGCTCGCTCAGACACGCCGCCATGCGCGCCTCAACCTTGGCGATACGGCAGCAAACCACGCGCTTCTTCGCTGTAGTTCTGTACGCCAACCCGCTCCTGCTCGAGAAAATTCGCCACCGCCGCGCGTAAGCCGGGGTGGCAGAGGTAATGCCAGGAACGGGTAATCACCGGTTCGAAACCGCGAATCAGCTTGTGCTCGCCCTGGGCGCCGGCATCGAAGCGCTGCACCCCCTGGGCGATGGCATAGTCCATGCCTTGATAGAAACAGGTCTCGAAGTGCAGGCGATCGAACTCCGCCAGGCAACCCCAATAGCGCCCATACAGGCTGCCGGCGCCAATCAGGCTGAAGGCCATCGCCACCGGCTGCGCGCCCCGACGCGCCAGCACCACGCGAATGGCCTCGGGCATGCGCTCGGCCAACAGGCTGAAAAAGCTCCGAGTCAGATAGGGTGCCTGGCCACGCACCTGATAGGTATTGGCGTAACACAGGTAGACGAAATCCCACTCGGCCTCGCTGAGCTGATGCCCCTCACGCCAGTCGAACTCGATGCCCTGCCCCGCCACCTGCTCGCGCTCCTTGCGGATCTGCTTGCGCTTGCGGGAGCTCAGGCCGTCGAGGAAATCCTGAAAGTCCCGGTAGTCGCGATTGCACCAGTGGAACTGGCAGCCGAGTCGCTCCAGCCAACCCTCGCGATCACGCAGCAGGGCATCGGCGGCCGCATCGGTGAAGTTGATATGCAGGCTGGACAAGCCTTGAGACTCCAGCTGCGCGGTGAGCTCATCGAGCAGTTGCGCCGCTGCGAGCGGGGCGCCGAGCAGGCGCGGCCCACTCACCGGGGAGAAGGGAATGGCGCCGAGCAGCTTGGGGTAATACTCGATCCCGGCGCGCAGGCAGGCGTCGGCCCAGCCATGATCGAACACGTACTCACCATAGGAGTGGTTCTTCACGTACGCCGGCAGCGCCGCCAACGGCTGCCCTTGGGCATCCAGCAACACCTGATGCGCCGCCTGCCAACCGCTGCGCCCACCGACGCTGGCGCTGTCCTCCAGGGTCGAGAGGAAGGCATGGCGGAGAAAGGGCTGTGGCGCAGGCAGCAGACCATCCCAGGTCGCAGCGGCGAGTTCACTCAAGCGGTGCAGGCTGTAAACGGGCATCCAGGGTATCCGCAGTCACTGAATAGGCAGGGGCAATCAGCCTGCACTATATCGCTAGCAGGCCGGAGCCATTCCCGGCGCAACAAAAAAAGGGCGACCTAAGTCGCCCGAATTGCCTTGCGTGCCCGTTGCCGGATGGATTCAGCGCGTCTTGCGCTTGTGCGAATCCTTCCAGATGAAATAACCGACGCCGGCGAAGAACGCGACCATCAGGCCGACGGTGCCGATACCGGCGAGAACCACCACATCGATAAACATGCTTGCCTCCTGCACCAGTCCTTGCTGGGAATGACTGCAAGGTACGTGGCGGCGAGGCAACGGGCATTGATCTGGATCAATAGTGTCGCGCTTGCCGTCGCACAGCGACGCCAGGCGCCCGATTCACTGCGCTCACGGGGCCGGAGAGGCTCAGCGCTTTTTCGGTTTGCTTTTCGACTTTTTCTTGCCCGAAGGCAGCGGCAGCGCCTGTTCGAAGGCCTGGCGCATCTCGTTGAGCTTCTTGTCGCGCAGGTCGTGGATACGCTTGTCGCGCTCGGCGCCGAAGTCGATCAGTTTGTCGTCATTACTCATGCTGGAGACCGGATTAAGCGGAATGTCAGGTTCAGGCGCGGCGCACAGGGGCTGCGCGTCTTCGCCACTTGGTGCTGCCAATAATGCTGCGTCGCCCCGCGCATGACCAGCAGCGAGCCATGATTAAGCGCCAAGGAGTGCTCGATGCGCGACTGCCCCTTGCGTCGCAGATCGAAACGCCGGGTGTCGCCCAGACTGAGCGAAGCGACCAAGGGCTCGCGGCCCAGTTCGGCTTCGTCGTCGCTGTGCCAACCCATGGAGTCCTGCCCGTCGCGGTAATAGTTGAGCAATACGCCATTCAGCGTCTGGCCGACAGCTTCGACCACCCGCGCACGTATGCGCTGCAGCAACGGCGTCCAGGGCAGCGGCTGATGAGTCTGACCGGAGTAACGATAACGGGCCTCGACATCGCCGTACCAGGCGACCAGACGCGGCACCGGACAGACGCGGCCATACAGCCGCACTTGCGGTTGCTGCCAGGGGGTTTCATCGAGTAATTGCTTGAACCACAGGTCCGCCGTCGCGCCATCCAGCCAGTCCGCCTGGAAGTCGAGCTCGGCACGCGCCAGGCACAAGGTGCTGTCATTGAAAAGATTCACAGGCATCTCGGCTTTGCAGAGGAACGGGGCGCGGGCATTCAGACCTCCACATCCACCCACACGCCTTGCCGGGGCAACTCGTCGAACTCTGCTTCATCGGCCTCGTCCACTTCGCCCGCCGCCAGTTGCTCCGGGGTGTAACCGCGGCGCTGACGCCGTCGCTGCTCTTCGCGCAACAACTCCTCGGCATCCTGCGGATGACGTTTATCCAGGCTAAGGGCACTCTCCTTGGCGCTCGCCTGAACCGGCGTCACCGGCGCAATGTCGGGCCTGGGCTTGATCACATCCTGCTGCGCAGTGACCGGTACCAGGCTGTGCGGAATGGGCGGTAGCACGTTATTAAGCCTCTCCTTTGGTCAGTCTGTCGGCCAGGCGAACGCCGACTTGAGACAGCCTCGCTACACTTTTGACTGAAGTTAGCTCGCTAAGTGCCATTGCGCCTTTGGTCTTGGCGTGGCGTTCCGTTACCATAGCCGGCTTTTTCACGCGGGAGACAGGCATGGCGCAATACGAACCGGGGCAACGCTGGAT
>JBFKAF010000140.1:0-7583 GCA_041621735.1 Pseudomonas sp. | reverse complement strand
TTCGCCGCCTGCTCGCACATCAAGGTGCCGCTGGGCGACGTGCTCGGCAACCCGATGCTGGCGGTGGGCATGTGGTACTACCAGCTGCTGGAGAAGCTGCGCTGAGGGTACGGAATAGCCGGGTTGCGCTACGCGCTACGCCAGCCTACGGTTGAGGCTCATTGCGCGGCCTGGCGCAGGCGCTGCAGGTCGAGGATTTCGATCTCGGCGTAGCTCAGGCGCAGGATGCCTTGCGCCTCCAGCTCCTTGAGGATCTGGTTGGTGGTCTGCCGCGAGAGCGCCAGCATCAAGGCCAGCTGTTCCTGCGCCAGGTGAATGAGCGGGCGCGGGTCGCTGGCTTCGCCGTAGTTCTCGGCCATCAGCAACAGGCGCCGGGCCAGGCGCGGCGCGGCCGGCAGCAGGCTGATCTCCTCCAGGGCGATAAAGGTCAGGCGCAGTTTCTGGCTCATCAACAGGGCGAAGTCGCGCCAGTACTGCGGCTGCCGGTCGAGCAGGGCGAGCAGGCGGGCCTGGGGCACCCACAGCAGGGTGCTGGCTTCCTCGGCGAAGGCATCGTGCGTGCGCGGCAGACCATCGAACAGGGAGATTTCGCCAAACCAGTAGGGCGGCTCGACCAGGGTCAGCAATGCTTCCTTACCGCTCGGGTGGATTGCGCCAACACGCATGGCGCCTTCCACCACCGCATACAGGCCGCTGGGTCGATCGCCACGGCGGAACAGCCGTTGCCCCGGGGGCAAGCGCTGCACCTGGGCGATCTCCAGCAGGGTCTCCTGCAAGTGCGCGGGCAGGGCACTGAACCAGTGGCCTTCGAGCAACCGGGCACGGTAGACGCGGGGGTCGTGCATGCGCTTCTCCAGGGTTTGTCGGCTAGCTGACAGAGCAGCGTAGCGAGTCGGGGCCACTATCGTCGGACCTGTCATGCACGAGGGCAACCCCGATGAAAACCCTGGTCGAGCACCTGGCCCAATATGCCGCCTATCACCGCGACCGCCGCAATATCGCCAGTCACTTCTTCGGCGTCCCGCTGATCGTACTGGCGGTGGCGGTACTGCTCTCGCGCCCGGCCGTCGAGGTGCTGGGTCTGTGGCTCTCGCCGGCGACCTTGAGTGCCCTGGCCGTTGGGGCATTTTACCTGCGCCTGGACCTGCGCTTCGGCCTGTTGATGGCGGCGCTGCTCGGGCTCTGCCTGTGGGGCGGCCAGGCGTTGGCCGGGCAAACGACCCTGGTCTGGCTGAGCAGCGGTCTGGCGCTGTTCGTGATCGGCTGGCTGATCCAGTTCGTCGGCCATTACTACGAGGGCCGTAAGCCGGCGTTCGTCGACGATGTCATGGGTCTGCTGATCGGCCCGCTGTTCGTAGCGGCGGAAGCGGCGTTCCTCCTCGGCCTGCGTCGGGAGCTGGAAGATGAAGTGGTGCGGCGCGCGGGAGCGACCTGCATTCGCGAGAAAAAACCGGGCCATGCCTGATTCACCCTAGGCGCGGCCTTGGCCGCGATCAGGCCTGCCAGGCAGGCTTGGCGGCGAGCGCTTGCGGTGGTCGCGGCCTACTGCTTGTGCATCGCCATCCACTGCTTGCTCATGGCGCGGCTGTGACGATCCACGGTGATCGGTGCGAAGGGGCGGCCGGAGACGCTGGCCAGGGTGTTGCTCTTGCTGTTCATGTCGCTCAGTGCGGCCTTGAGGTATTCCCAGCGTGTTTTCATCTTGCCGATGGCCGGGTCGCTTTTGCTGTCCAGCGCCGCCAGTTCCTGATCGATCGAGGGCACCAGCAGGCGTTCGTCCTGGCCGAGGTAGGTATCCGGCTGCTCGCGGGCGATTTCAAAGGTGCCGATATAAGAGCGGCTGAGGTATTGCACGGCGAGGTATTCGACCTTGGCCGGCAGCTCGCTACCGGTCTCGTGCGGCAGTTGCCGTGCGGCATGCAGAAAGTCACGCAAGGCCTTGCTCAGTTCTTGCGGGTAGCCCCAGGGCACATCGTCCTCATTGGGGCCAAAGGAAACACCACGACGCAGTTGCGTAACAAGCTCGAGGTGGCTGCTGCGCAGTCCGTCGCTAGACTGTGGCAGGCTCTGGATCGCGCCTGCCAGCAGTTGTATATCGGTTTCCAGACGCTCGCCATGGCTCTTTTGCAGACCCTCGCCGCGTAACAGCAGCAGGCTGCTGGTGGCGCGGCTGGCGAACACCTGCACCTGCTCCTGCGGGCTTACCGCTTCGGCGAAGGCCATCGGCGAGAGGCTCGCCAGCAGCCCAAGCGCCCAGATAAAGGTGTTGCGGAACAATAATTTACAGCGCATTCCGGGGTGCTCCTTATTGTTTTTGTGAGCAGTGCGGAGAATCCTTGGCGTCCTCGACGCCGTGCATAGCCTACTGCGTCGGCGCCGGTGTGAAATTAGCCGAAAGAGTGATTTCGTCGGAAATCTGCGCGACGCCAGGCTCGGCCAGGGTTGCTGCGCGCGCGGCAGTCCGGCTGGGCGCTAGTAGTGTTCCAGTTCGCGGAAGCCCGCTGCGCCGAGCTACGGTAGTGGCCGAGTTCGACTCAAGCATAGGCGCTGCCGGCCCAGTGCTGACTGGCGCCTTGGTTAGCGTTGCCCGCGCCGAACGGGGGGGCTCGGCGCGGGCAACCCGGCGGGTGTACGCTCAGGCCGCCCTTTGCTCTTCGGCGCGATTGGCCAGGTGACGGCTCATGGGACTGGTCGGACGGAGCGTCAGCCGTTCGTGGCACAACGCCCTGGCCAGGGCCTTCTGCCCGGCGCGGAAGGCGGCTTCGATCAGGCTCAGGTCGAGCAGGTCGCGCTGTGCATGGCTACCGCCGAAGCGCTGGGCGATAGTGCGCACCGGCCGTAGCAGGCGCAGGGTTTCGGCATAGTTGCCTGCGCCGAAGGCGAGGATAGCCTGGCTCACCGGGTGACCGACCTCCGCGGTGAAGCGTGCATTGTCCGCGATGCCGCGCATCGCCTGTTGCTGGCTCTCCAGCAGCCTGCTGGCGGCCTCGGCCCGACCCGCGCCGACGAAGGCGAGCATCGCGTGGACGTCGTTGAAGGCGTAGTGGCCGGCCAGACACAAGGGCTCCCAGCGTTCGGCGACGCTTTGCCAGCGTGCGCCGACATCCACGCCTTGCAGATGCAGGCGCCAGAGCAGCGCCGATGCGTCGACCAGGTCCAGCACCACAGTGGAGCCCGCACCATTGATCGGCCCGTCGAACAGCGCCAGCACCTCGTCGTTCTCGCCGAGTTCCAGGTAGTAGAGCGCCAGGTGCCACCAGTTATGTGTCTGAAAGAAACTGTCCCCGGCCCAGGCCTGCGGGCTGGCGCGCATCCAGGCGACGCCCTCGCGTTGGCGACACTGCATCTCCAGCACATGGGCCACCGCATGCTGCGCCCAGCCATCGCGCGGCTCCAGTTCCACCGCGAGGCGCCCGGCAGTTTCGGCCGCCGCATAGTCGCCGGTTTCTTCCAGGCCGAAGGCATGCATGCCGAGCACCGCGTGATAAGCGGGCATGTCTGGGTGCCAGGCCGGCCGCGCGCGGGCGATGCGGTCACGGAGCATGCGCGAGTGGCCGGTGAAGAAGTCCACCTGATGCCCGGCCTGCAGGGCCAGGATATCGCGGGGCTGCTCGATGGACAGGTCCTCCAGGATCTGCCCAGCCCGGTGCCAATGGCCTGCGAGCAGCTGTTGCACGACCGCGATATGGCCGTGCTCCTGTGAGGTGGCCGGCAATTGTGAGGCGCTGGCGTAGCAGTCTCGGGCGACCGCCAGACCAGCGGGTTCGGTGCCGAGCACGTGCAGGTAGGCCTTGAGCACGAGTGCCATGACGAAGTGAGGGCTGATCGCCAGGGCCGCGTCGACGGCGGCCACCGGGTCGCCGACATAGCATTGGAACTGACGCAGGGCGGCTTCGTAGTGCGTCAGGCTGCTGGCGTTGGCTCCGGAAAGCGGCAGGTCCAGCGCGTCTCTTATTGTCATGGGGGTCTCCTTAGCTAGTACGCAGGGACAGGTGCTGCAGGCTGCGCGGCGTCGGACGGGGACGCCGCGAGTGCTTGCCAGTGCTAAGGTAGTCAGGTGAGTGCTCGGCGACTATGTCCGCGCCGCCGGCACTTTTGACCGGGCCGCCGCCCTCGATGCGAGACGAAGTCCCATGGACGCCCTTGCCGACGTGCTCGCCACCGTTCGCCTGTCCGCGGTGGTCTTCCTCCACGCCGAGTTCACCGCACCTTGGTGCATCGTCGCCAAGGTGGGGCCGGAGGACTGTCGGCCGCTCGGCGTCCTGCCCGCCCATGTCATCGCTTATCACTATGTGATCGATGGCCAGCTATACCTGGAACTCGCCGAGGAGCCGCCGCTGCTGCTGACGGCGGGAGATATGGTGCTGTTGCCGCGCAACGACGAGCATCGTCTGGCTAGCTCCCCGAGGCTGCGCCCGGTGACGGTGGATGCCCTGATTCAGGTGGCCGGCAGCCCCGGCCTGGCGCAGTTGCACTACGGCGGCGGGGGCGTGGCCACGCACATCATCTGCGGTTTTCTCGGCTGCGCGGTGGCCGACAATCCGCTACTGGCGACGCTGCCCGCGGTGTTGCCGCTCGGGTGCAGCGACGGCTTGGCCGGAAGCTGGGTCGAGCAGTCGTTTCGCTTGGCGGCTGCGGAGTTCGCCGCCGATAGCATCGGCTCCATCACGCTGCTGAACAAACTGGCCGAGCTGTTGTTTGTCGAGGCGGTCAGGCGCTACCTGGCGACCCTGCCGAGAGAGCAGACCGGCTGGCTGGCCGGGCTGCGCGACCCCTTCGTCGGCAAGAGCCTGGCCCTGCTGCACGGCCGCCTGGCTGCGCCCTGGACCACCGAGGCGCTGGCCCGCGAGGTGGGTCTGTCGCGTTCGGCTTTCGCCGAGCGCTTCAGCAAGCTGATCGGCCAGCCGCCGATGAGCTACCTGGCGCACTGGCGCCTGCAGCTGGCCGCCGCGCGCCTGAGCGACAGCAGTGACTCCCTGGCGCAGATTGCCTATGGAATCGGCTATGAATCGGAGGCCGCGTTCAATCGCGCGTTCAAGCGCGAATTCGGCCTGCCGCCGGCCACCTGGCGCAAGCAGCACGCGAGCGTCCAGGCACCGCCGGCCTAGCGCCGGCGCCAGACGCTGGCGAGCCAGGGTTGCTGCGCGCGCGGCAGTCCGGCTGGGCGGTAGTAGTGTTCCAGTTCGACGAAGCCGGTGGCACTCAACTGCGCGCGCCAGCTGGCGAGGTCGTGGTAGGCGCCGTAGCGTTCGCCGTGCCAGCCCTCCTGATTCGCCCCGCGCGGGTTGGAACTGAACAGCACGCCGCCGGGCTTGAGGCTGGCATGCAGCTGGCGCAACACTTGCGGCAGCTCCTGGCTGGGCACATGGAACAGCACGGCATTGGCGAAGATGCCGTCGAAGCGCGCGGCCGGCAGTTCGAGTTCGAGGAAGTTCTGCAGCCAGACCTCGCAGCCGCTGTCGGCGCGGGCCATCTCGACGAAGCGCGGGCAACCGTCCAGGCCGATGGCGCTGTGGCCCAGGGCGCGGAAGGTCTTCAGGTCGCGGCCGGGGCCGCAGCCGAAATCGAGAATCTGATAGGGCGCCTCGCCCTGAATATGCCGCAGCAGGGCGGCGATGTTCTGGCTGACATCGTGATCGCGGGTGCCCTCGCGAAAGTCCTCGGCGCACTGGTTGTAGTGCTGCAGGGTCAGGCTGGCGATGCTGTCCAGTTCGTGCGGTTGCAGTTTCATGGCGGGGCTCGTGGACTTGGCTATGTATTTGACTGCCGAAACTTATACCGAAGTCGTCCAGGGGGCGAAATAGCCGGCCAACTTGCCGCGTCGCGCCGGCTTTTTATGCCTGTAGTCCAAGGGCTTAATCGGCGTGGGTTATAGTGCGCCGAACCCACATTGAATGGATGCGCTTTCGATGCCTGCGCCGCATGCCGAGCTTGATGCCCCAAAAGCCGTGAGCCTGTTCGAGGCTTTCCTGTTCTGGTTGAAACTCGGGCTGATCAGCTTCGGCGGTCCGGCCGGACAGATCGCGATCATGCATCAGGAACTGGTGGAGAAGCGCCGCTGGCTGTCCGAGCGGCGCTTCTTGCATGCGTTGAATTACTGCATGTTGCTGCCGGGGCCGGAGGCGCAGCAGTTGGCCACCTATATCGGCTGGTTGATGCACCGTAGCTGGGGTGGGGTGATGGCCGGGGTGCTGTTCGTGTTGCCGTCGCTGTTCCTGTTGATCGGCCTGTCCTGGGTGTATATCGCCTTTGGCGACGTGCCGCTGGTGGCGGGGATCTTCTATGGGATCAAACCGGCGGTAACCGCCATCGTGGTCCAGGCCGCCCATCGCATCGGCTCGCGGGCGCTGAAGAACAATTGGCTGTGGGGCATCGCCGCCGCCGCTTTCGTGGCGATCTTCGCCCTCAATCTGCCCTTTCCGCTGATCGTCCTGGCCGCCGGGCTGCTCGGTTACTTGGGCGGGCGCCTGCTGCCGGAAGCGTTCAGCGTCGGTGGTGGGCATGCGGCGACGGATAAGTCGTTCGGCCCGGCGCTGATCGACGACCATACGCCGACGCCCGCGCACGCCCGCTTTCGCGCCTCACGCCTGCTGTTGCTGGTGTTGGTCGGCGCACTGCTGTGGCTACTGCCGATGGCGCTGTTGATCGGCCTGTACGGGTGGCAAGGCACTCTGACGCAGATGGCCTGGTTCTTCACCAAGGCCGCGTTGCTGACCTTCGGCGGCGCCTATGCGGTGCTGCCCTACGTCTATCAGGGGGCGATCGGTCACTACGCCTGGCTGACTCCGACACAGATGATCGATGGCCTGGCCCTGGGTGAAACCACGCCGGGACCGTTGATCATGGTGGTGGCCTTCGTCGCCTTCGTCGGTGCCTATGTGCAGCAGCTGTTCGGCCCGGAGCAGGTGTTTCTAGCCGGCGCGCTGGCGGCGACCCTGGTCACCTGGTTCACCTTCCTGCCGTCGTTCCTGTTCATCCTCGCTGGCGGGCCGCTGGTGGAGTCGACCCACAACGAGCTGAAATTTACCGCGCCGCTGACCGGCATCACCGCCGCGGTAGTCGGGGTGATTCTCAACCTGGCGCTGTTCTTCGGTTATCACGTGCTCTGGCCGGAAGGCTTCGCCGGTCGTTTCGACTGGCCATCGGCGCTGATCGCCCTGGGCGCGGCCGTGGCGCTGCTGCGCTTCAAGCGCGGGGTGATCGAGGTGATCGGCGCCTGCGCCCTGGTGGGGTTGCTGGTTCACCTGTTGCTGCTGTGAACGGCGGCGCCGAGGGGTATCAGGCGCGCACGCCTGCCGGGTTGAGCCGCTGAGCGCTGCGCTTTAATCGGCCTGGCATACCCGGTCGCGCCCCGCCTCTTTCGCGGCATACAGGGCCCGGTCTGCGCGCTCCAGCAGTTCGCTGGCGCTGCTCTTGGCGTCGGTGCAGGCAATCCCGGCGCTGAGGGTGACCGCGAATTCCGTGCCTTCGACGATGAAACGCAGATCGGCGAAGCGTTGGCGGATCTCATCGACTATTCGCTGGGCCTGGTCGGGTGGGCACTCGGGCAGTACCGCGAGGAATTCCTCACCGCCATAACGGCC
>JBFKAF010000139.1:0-7605 GCA_041621735.1 Pseudomonas sp. | reverse complement strand
TGCGGGTAGACGGTGGCGGTATCCAGCAGCTTGCCGGTGGCATCCACCACCGCGACCTTGCAGCCGGTACGCAGGCCCGGGTCGAGGCCCAGGGTGGCGCGCGGCCCGGCCGGTGCGGCCAGCAGCAGGTCGTGCATGTTGCGGGCGAACACCGAAATAGCTTCGTCTTCGACAGCCTCGCGCAGCTCGCCGAGCAGGTCGGTTTCCAGGTGGGTGTAGAGCTTGACCTTCCAGGTCCAACGCACCACTTCACCGAGCCACTTGTCGGCCGCGCGGCCCTGATCCTTGATGCCGAAGCGCTCGCCGACCATGCCCTCGCAAGGGTGCAGGGTGCCGGGTAGCTCCTCGCCGACCTTCAGGCTGGCGCTGAGAAAGCCTTCGTTGCGTCCGCGGAAGATCGCCAGGGCGCGGTGTGATGGCGCGCTTTTCAGCTTTTCATCGTGTTCGAAGTAGTCGCGGAACTTGGCGCCTTCGTCTTCCTTGCCGGCAATCAGCCGGGCGCTGAGGGTCGCGTGCTCCTTGAGGAAGCTGCGCAGGTTGGCCAGCAGGTTGGCGTCTTCGGCGAAGCGTTCCATGAGGATGTACTTGGCGCCTTCGAGCACGGCCTTGATGTCGGCGTAACCTTTCTCGCCATCGACGAAGCGCGCAGCTTCCGTTTCGGGCGTCAGGCTAGGGTCACCGAACAGCGCGTCGGCCAGTTCGCCGAGGCCGGCTTCCAGGGCGATCTGGCCCTTGGTGCGGCGCTTCTGCTTATAGGGCAGGTAGAGGTCTTCGAGACGCGTCTTGGTCTCGGCGAGGTTGATCTCGCGGCTCAGCTCCGGGGTCAGCTTGCCCTGTTCCTCGATGCTGGCGAGGATGCTGGCACGCCGATCATCCAGTTCGCGCAGGTAGCGCAGGCGCTCTTCCAGGTTGCGCAACTGGGTGTCGTCCAGGCTGCCGGTCACTTCTTTACGGTAACGGGCGATAAAGGGCACGGTGGAGCCTTCATCGAGCAGCGCCACGGCGGCAGCGACCTGTTGCGGGCGCACGCCCAGTTCTTCGGCGATGCGGTTATTGATGCTGAGCATAAGAAAGCCACCCACACTGAAACGAAAAACCGGCCACGCAGAGGGCGGGCCAGATAAGAAAGCCGGGCATTATAAACACCCCCTAAGCCTGCGCTGGAAACCCCGTGGGGAAAAATCTGCTAACAAAGGCTCGCGCGCCGGCCGTGATGGCTAAGCCATAATGCGGACTGTTAGAAGCTGTTTCCGCGCCTTATCTGCGCCGCATGGCCGGCTGGCGGGGCTAACAGATTCTCGGTCAAGGAGCCTCTATGAGCAGCACTGCACTTCCGCTTGAAGGCGAGAAAATTCTGATTGTCGATGACGATGCCCGTCTGCGGCGTCTGCTCGAGCGCTTCTTCGACGAGCAAGGCTACCGCGTGCGCGCGGTGGAAAACGTCGAGCAGATGGACCGCTTGATGTCGCGTGAGCTGTTCAACCTGGTGGTGCTCGATTTGATGCTGCCCGGCGAGGATGGGCTGTCGGCCTGCAGCCGACTGCGTGCGGCGAACAATCAGGTGCCGATCATCATGCTCACCGCCAAGGGTGACGAGGCCAGCCGGATTCAGGGCCTGGAGCAGGGCGCCGACGATTACCTGGCCAAACCGTTCAACCCGCGCGAGTTGTTGGCGCGGATCAAGGCCGTGCTGCGCCGCCAGGCCCCGGTGGTGCCAGGCGCGCCGGGCAGCGAGGATGCGACCGTGAGCTTCGGCGACTACCAACTGTCGTTGGCCACTCGCGAGCTGAAGAAGGGCGAAGAAGTACACATGCTCACCACCGGCGAGTTCGCCGTGCTCAAGGCGCTGGTGCAGCATGCCCGCGAGCCGTTGACCCGCGACAAACTGATGAACCTGGCCCGTGGTCGCGAGTGGGACGCTCTGGAGCGCTCCATCGACGTGCAGATCTCCCGCTTGCGCCGGCTGATCGAACCGGATCCGTCCAAGCCGCGCTATATCCAGACGGTCTGGGGCGTGGGCTACGTGTTCGTGCCGGACGGTGCCAAAACGTAGGGTGGGTTAGCCGAAGGCGTAACCCACCATAAGGAGTCCAGATCGCATGGTGGGCCACGCCGCGGTGTGGCTAACCCACCCTACAATTTGGCAAAGGCTGTCTTCATGAAAACCCCGCTGTGGTTCCCGCAAAGCTTCTTCGCTCGCACCCTCTGGCTGGTGTTGGTCGTGGTGCTGTTCTCCAAGGCGCTGACCCTGGTTTATCTGATGATGAACGAGGACGTGCTGGTCGACCGCCAATACAGCCATGGCGCGGCGCTGACCCTGCGCGCCTACTGGGCGGCCGATCAGGAGGATCGTGCGACCATCGCCCAAGCGGCGAGCTTGCGTCGGGTGCCCCATGCCGCGGTGCCGGCCAGCGAGCAGCACTGGCCGTACAGCGAGATTTTCGAGCGACAGATGCAGGCCGAGCTTGGTCCCGATACCGAGGTGCGGGTGCGGGCGAAGAGCCCGCCGGCGCTCTGGGTGCGCGCGCCGGCTCTGGGCGATGACTGGTTGCGGGTGCCGCTCTACCCGCACCCGTTACGCGGCCAGCGGATCTGGAGCGTGCTGGGCTGGTTCCTCGGCATTGGTCTGCTGTCCACCGCGGCGGCGTGGATTTTCGTGCGCCAGCTGAGTGCACCGTTGAAGCGCCTGGTCTTCGCCGCCCGGCAGATCGGTAAGGGCCGCAGCGTGCGGCTGCCGGTCAGCGATACGCCGAGCGAGATGGCCGAGGTGTACCGTGCCTTCAACCAGATGGCCGAAGACGTCGAGCAGGCCGCCCGCGAACGTGAGCTGATGCTCGCCGGAGTGTCCCATGACCTGCGCACGCCACTGACGCGCTTGCGCCTGTCCATGGAGTTCTTGCACAGCGATTCCGAGCTGACCGAGGACATGGTGCGTGATATCGAGGACATGGACGCGATCCTCGATCAGTTTCTCGCCTTTATCCGCGACGGCCGCGACGAGCCCCTGGAAGACCTCGACCTACTCGAACTGATTCGCGAAGTGGTGGCGCCCTATAACCAGCAACGGGAACAGGTGCGTCTATGCCTGGAAGCGGTGCCGCGGTTTCCACTGCGGCGGGTGTCGATCAAGCGCCTGCTGGTCAACCTGATCGAAAACGCGCTGCGTTACGGCGGCAATGCCGTCGAGGTGGCCGCGTATCTCTCGGGCGACCAGGCTGCGCCTTACCTGGTGCTCAGCGTGCTGGATCGCGGCGCCGGCATCGAGCCGGCGGAGCTGGACAGCATCTTCAACCCCTTCATTCGCGGCGATCGTGCCCGCGGCGGCCAAGGCGCCGGGCTGGGGCTGGCCATCGTCAAGCGCATTGCCGCCTTGCACGGTGGCAGTGTCGAGTTGCGCAACCGCTCCGGCGGGGGGCTGGAGGCGCGGGTCTGCCTGCCGCTCGGGTTGCTGCTGCCGCGCGACGCGGTGTAACCAGCCTGCGTGTGACTGCCCCCTGCAAATGGCCTGCCTGGATGGCGGAGCCTCGCGACCCGCGAAAGCATCGAGCCGGGCAGGCCCGTTCAGGTGGCGCGCGGTAGTCCGATCAGCCCTGGCCTTTGGTGCGCGTGCGATGCGGGCCGACATTCTTCTCCAGGTACTGGATCACCAGGCCGGCGACGTCCTTGCCGGTGGTGTTTTCGATGCCGCCCAGGCCCGGCGAGGAGTTCACTTCCATCACCAGCGGGCCGTGGTTGGAACGCAGGATGTCGACGCCGGCGACACTCAGACCCATGATCTTGGCCGCGCGGATAGCGGTCATGCGCTCTTCCGGGGTGATTTTGATCAGGCTGGCGCTGCCGCCACGATGCAGATTCGAGCGGAACTCGCCGGGCTTGGCTTGGCGCTTGATCGCCGCGATCACCTTGTCGCCGATCACGAAGCAGCGAATGTCCGCGCCGCCGGCTTCCTTGATGTACTCCTGCACCATGATGTTCTGCTTGAGGCCCATGAACGCCTCGATGACCGACTCGGCGGCCTTCTGCGTTTCGCACATCACCACGCCGATGCCCTGGGTGCCCTCCAGCAGCTTGATGATAAGCGGCGCGCCGTTGACCATCTGGATCAGGTCGGGGACGTCGTCCGGCGAGTGGGCGAAGCCGGTCACCGGCAGACCAACGCCGCGCCGCGAGAGCAGCTGCAGCGAGCGCAGCTTGTCGCGCGAGCGGGTGATCGCCACCGATTCGTTGAGCGGAAACACGCCCATCATCTCGAACTGGCGCAACACCGCGCAGCCGTAGAAGGTGACCGAGGCGCCGATGCGAGGGATCACCGCGTCGAAGCCTTCCAGTGGCTCGCCGCGGTAGTGGATCTGCGGCTTGTGGCTGGCGATATTCATGTAGGCGCGCAAGGTGTCGATGACCACCATGTCATGGCCGCGCTCCTGGCCGGCTTCGACCAGGCGGCTTGTGGAATATAGGCGCGGGTTGCGCGACAGCACGGCAATTTTCATGATTTGTCTGAGGTCTCTGGGAGCGTGGGAGTGTCTTGCACATAGGTGAGTGCCGGGTTGACCACCAGTTGACCGTCAACCAGCGCCTTGGCCCCAAGCAGCACGCGGTAGCGCATGGCCTTGCGGCAGGTGAGGGTGAAATCTACTGGCCAGCTGCGGTCGCCAAGCGCCAGATGAGTGCGGATCACGTAGCGGGTCTGCACATGGCCGGTGGAGCTTCTGATGGCCTTGACCGCCACCAGCGGCGCCTCGCAATGGCGATGGCGCAGTTGCATCAGGGTGCCGAGATGCGCAATGAAACGTACCCAGGGTTTGCCGTCGCGGTCGAACTGGACGATGTCGCTGGCGTGCAGGGTTGAGGTGCTGGCGCCGGTGTCGATCTTCGCGCGCAGGCCTGTGATGCCCCACTCGGTCAGGGCAATCCATTCGCGCAGGCCAATCACTGAGAGATGGTCGAACGTCTTCAAAGCTGAATCCCTCGGCTATTGGGTGCATTCTAGTTGGCCCTTGGGCAAAGCGCATCCGTTCGTCGGGCGTGCGCTTTGCCGTAGCGGCCTTATCATGGGCGTCATGGACAGTAGTTGGGGGTACTCATGAGCGACAAAGATGACGACAAGGTACGCCTGGACAAGTGGCTGTGGGCCGCACGTTTCTTCAAGACGCGCGCCCTGGCCAAGGCGGCGATCGAGGGCGGCAAGGTGCATTGTCGTGGTGAGCGCTGCAAGCCGAGCAAGGAACCAAAGGTCGGTGATGAATTGCAGATCCGCAGTGGCTTCGAGGAGCGCACCGTGGTGATCCAGGAGCTGTCTGCCGTGCGCCGTGGCGCGCCACAGGCCCAGGTGCTGTATAGCGAGACCGCCGAGAGCATCGTGCGTCGCGAGCAAGCCGCGGCGCTACGCAAGGCCGGTGCCTTAGGCGTGCAGACCGATGGCCGGCCGACCAAGAAGCAGCGTCGGCAGATTCATCAGTTTCGCAGCGATGACTGAGCCGCGTATCGGTGGCTGGTGTGTTCAATAGCCACGAATGACGCTGATACGCCCCAGTAGCGGCAGGCGCGCCAGCTGTTGGGTCAGTGGCGAGGTCACGCGCTCCAACCAGTCGCTGGTCCTGAAGGCGAAGGGGGTAAAGGTGCCCCAGGCGATTGCCAGCAGGCTGAGCAGCAGGCCGCCGACCAAGGCGTCCGAGCCCCAGTGTGCCCCTGCCACCAGACGCGGCAGCGTGAACAGGGTGGCCATGACCCAGACCATGAGCATCCGCCAGCCGCGCGCAGCGATCCCCATGAATAATGCCCAGAGCAGCAATACCGAGGCGTGATCGCCCGGAAAGCTGCGGCTGGCACTGTCCTTCATGTCCCAGCGTTCCTCCCATTGAGGGAACAGCTCGGTAAGTCGCGCGGCGCCATCGACGACCAGCGACGGGCTGGGTCGTTGCCAGTCCAGTCGCTCGACCAGATGGGCGAAGCCGACGCGCAACAGCAGCATCAATATCAGGATGCAGAGGAAGGCGAGCAGTGCGCGGCGTACTTGGCTGCCAGTAAATACCAGCTCGGCCTTGAGCATGACGGCCAGCATCACCAGGCCCACGCCCATATCCACCGGGCGCATGCTGCCGACAGCCCAGATACTTGCCCACCAGCCACCGTCGTGTACCGGCTGATTGAGTAGGCGAAACAGCAGCAGGTCGAATTGATCCCAGAGCTCGCGGGTCGGTTGCCACAGCCAGCTGACCATCAGCAGTAAGGCCGCGATGTGGCAGATCAGCAGTGGGCGTAGGCGCCACTCGGTATTCAGTAGAGGGGTGGTCATGGGGGCTCTTGGTTGAATTGGTGTTCGCCTTCCCGGGCGGGCGCGGATTTTAGGGAATCTGGCGGAGTGTTGCCAAGTCCCGATCCGAGCCCTGTGCCCGCCGGCTGTGGGCTGGCGCACGCATCAATAGCTCTTCTCTGGGCGATCTATAGATAAGAGGCCCTTGGTCGGTTTGCCGTTTGCGCCTAAAATCGCCGGCCTGGTCACATTCTGCGAATTCGGCATGCCTGATTTTTCCCAACGCTTCTTGTTCGACGACACCGATGTGCGTGGTGAACTGGTCGGTTTGACCGACAGTTACAAGCACGTCCTGGCCAAGCACCCCTACCCGCAGCCGGTCGCGCAGCTGCTCGGCGAGATGCTGGCGGCCGCTTCCCTGCTGCTGGGCACGCTGAAATTCGACGGCCTGCTGGTGTTGCAGGCGCGCTCCTCCGGCGCGGTGCCGCTGTTGATGGTCGAGTGCTCGAGTGCCGGCGAGCTGCGCGGCATTGCCCGTTATCAGGCTGAGCAGATCGCGGCCGACGCCGGCCTGGCCGAGTTGATGCCGGACGGCGTGCTGGCGATGACCATCGATCCCAAGCACGGTCAGCGCTATCAGGGCATCGTCGAGCTGGAGGGGCCGACCTTGGCCGATTGCCTGAGTAATTATTTCGCCACTTCCGAGCAGTTGCCCACGCGCTTCTGGCTCTGCGCCGATGGTCAGCGCGCCCGCGGCCTGCTGTTGCAACAGCTGCCGGCCGACCGCCTGAAAGAGGCCGAGGAGCGTGAGGCCAGCTGGCAGCACGTGGTGACCCTGGCGGATACCCTGAAGACCGAAGAACTGCTCGGTCTGGACAATGAGACACTGCTGCATCGCCTCTATCATGAAGAACCGCTGCGCCTGTTCGAGCCGCGCACGTTGCAGTTTCGCTGCAGTTGCTCGCGTGAACGTTCGGCCAACGCGCTGGTCAGTTTAGGTCAGGCCGACGCCGAGCTGCTGCTGAGCGAACATGCCGGCAGCGTGGTGATCGATTGTCAGTTTTGCAATCAACGCTACGCCTTCGATGCCGCCGATGTCGGCCAGTTGTTCGCCGGAGGTGGCAGCGATGCACCTTCAGGCACCCGCCACTGAGGCTAATTGACGCAGCCTGGGGCGGGGCTGTCTGATCAGAGGCTGCACCCGCCGCTGGCTTTTCTGGCATAATCCGGCGCACTTTTTTCGCTGTAGTAGTGCTCCGGCTTTTACTACAAAACGTTTGGAAGACTCGGCCGCTGGGCCGACGGGGACCCACATGACGCAAGCCAATACCGCCGTGTATACCGACATCAGC
>JBFKAF010000138.1:0-7614 GCA_041621735.1 Pseudomonas sp. | reverse complement strand
CGTTCAGCTATGAAAAAGCCCGGAATCAGCGATACCGGGCTTTGTTCCAGCAACTTTTTTCGCGAATACGCACGCCGCTACAACGAACGCGCGATGATCTCCTTCATGATTTCGTTGGTGCCCGCGTAAATGCGCTGGACACGTGCATCGGCCCAGGCGCGCGCGACCGGGTACTCCCACATGAAACCGTAGCCACCGTGCAACTGCACGCACTCATCCAGCACCTTGCATTGCAGGTCAGTGCCCCAGTACTTGAGCATGGCCGCAGTCGGCACATCCAGCTTGCCCTGCAAGTGCAACTCCAGACAACGATCAACAAACACCCGCCCCACCTGAATCTCCGTGGCCATCTCAGCCAGCTTGAAACGGGTGTTCTGGAAGTCGGCAATAGCCTTGCCGAACGCCTTGCGCTCACGGGTGTAATCCAGGGTCCACTGCAACGCCGCCTCCGCCGAAGCCAGCGCGCCAACCCCCACAGTCAGGCGTTCCTGTGGCAACTCCTGCATCAGGTAGGCGAAGCCCATACCGGCCTGCCCGAGCAGGTTTCCCTTGGGCACACGCACATCCTGGAAGAACAACTCGGAGGTGTCCTGAGCCTTCATCCCAACCTTTTCCAGGCGCTTGCCTTTTGAAAAACCGGGAGAGTCGGCTTCAACCAGAAACAGACTGGTGCCCTTGGCACCGGCCTTCGGGTCGGTCTTGGCCACAACGATCACCAGGTCGGCCAGATAGCCGTTGGTAATGAAGGTCTTCGAGCCATTGATCACGTAGTCATCGCCGTCCAGCACGGCCGTGGTTTTTACCCCCTGCAAGTCGGAGCCCGCGCCCGGCTCGGTCATGGCAATAGCCGTGACCATCTCGCCAGAGACCAGCCTGGGCAGGTACTTGAGCTTCAACGCCTCGGAGCCGTAATGCAGGATGTAAGGCGCAACGATGTCGGAGTGCAGTGAGAAGCCAATCCCGGTCAAACCCAAGCGGCCGACCTCTTCGATCACCACGGCGCTGTAGAGAAAGTCCGCGGCCATGCCGCCATACTCTTCGGGAATGTGCGAACAGAGCATCCCGGCCTCACCCGCCTTGTTCCACAACGCACGGTCGATATGACCATCCTTTTCCCACTGCTGGTGGAATGGCACCGCCTCCTGCTCGAGAAACTTACGCACGCTGTCGCGAAACAGCTCATGGTCGGAGCTGAAAATCGTTCTGGGGATCATGGCGGCACCTGCCTAGCTGGGTGATGTAGAGTGGCCCAGACTTTAGCCAAGCAAACGCTTGGTCGCACTGGACACATACGCCAAAAAGTAAGACGATCCAGCCGTCTCGTGACCACTTTACCCCTACGCGACCTCAAACCACCGCAGAGGCAATAAGGCTCAGCCCTCAACCCACAAGAACAATAACGATGACTATTGCGCAGCCCACACCACTCAAACGCGTCAGCATTCTCGCCACCGCGGGTGTATTCGCCTCGACTCTGATGCAGGCCAAAGACTTCTTTCACATGGCCAGCCTGCGCTACGGCAAGCAACAGGGCCTCGGCCTGACGCCGACCTTCGACATTCGCCTGGTCAGCCCGGACGGACAAGCCGTGCGCAGCTTCAGCGATGTACTGATGCCGGTTGACGGCCCCCTGGATAACGCCGACCTGATCATCTTGCCGGCCTTCTGGGACGATTTCGATGCACTCAGCCAACGCCATCCACAGGTACTCGGCTGGCTCAAAGAACGCCATGCATCCGGCAGCGTGATTTGCGGCGAAGCCACCGGCGTATTCTGGATGGCGCAGGCCGGCTTACTCGATGGCAAGGAAGCGACCACCTACTGGCGCTTCTTCAACGAATTCACCGAGCGCTTCCCCAAGGTGCTGCTGAATCAGGAAAAACACCTGTCGGATGCCGACAACCTGTACTGCGCCGGAGGCGTCACCTCGGCCTGCGACCTGTATATCTACCTGATCGAACGCTTTTGTGGCGCCAGCGTGGCGCAAGGCGTGGCCCGCGACATCCTCTATGAAGTGCAGCGCAGCTATACCCCCGGGCGCATCGGCTTTGGCGGGCAGAAACTGCACCACGACCTGACCATCCTGCAAATTCAGCAATGGCTGGAGGATCACTTCGCCGACAAGTTCCGCTTCGAGGACGTCGCCCGCGAACACGGCATGAGCATCCGCAACTTCATGCGCCGCTTTCAGGCCGCTACCGGTGACAAGCCCCTGCATTACCTGCAGCGGCTACGCATCGAAACCGCCCAGGGCCTGCTCAGCGCCACCCGCAAGAGCATCAAGACTATCAGCTACGAAGTCGGCTATGACGACGCCAGCTTCTTCGCTCGCCTGTTCCGCCAACACACCGAACTGTCGCCCAACCAGTACCGCCGGCAATTTCACCACCAGGACAGTCCCGCCTGATCGCACCCAACAAAAAGGCTGCCCATCGGCAGCCTTATCAGTGAATCCTCGATCAGGGCTTGTGCGCTCGCGAGAGAAATTCATGGGACTGCATTTCCAGCAGCCGGCTCAGGGTGCGCTGAAACTCGAACGTCAGGCGCCCACCGGTGTAGAGGTCTTTCAGCTCCACCTCGGCGGAGATGATCAACTTGACGTTGCGGTCGTAGAACTCATCCACCAGATTGATGAAACGCCGCGCCATGTCCTCCTTGGCCACGCTCATCTGCTCGACATTGGCGATCAATACGGCGTGGAATATCTTGCCAAGCTCGATGTAGTCATTCTGGCTACGCGGGCCATCGCACAACTCCCGAAACTCGAACCAGGCCACGTCATCGCCAACCTTGCGCGCGGTGATGGCGCGATTCTCGATCATCAATGCCTCGTTTTCCTGCACCGCACAGTGCTCGGGCAACAGGCTGGTGAAGCTCTTCTGCAGGCTTTCTTCGGCCGCCGCATCCAACGGCCAGTGGAACAACTCGGCCTGTTCCAGGGCACGTAGACGGTAGTCCACGCCACTGTCGACGTTGACGATCTCGGTGTGCTGTTTCAGCAAGGCGATGGCCGGCAGGAAGCGCGCACGCTGCAAGCCATCCTTGTACAGACCGTCCGGCACAATGTTGGAAGTCGCCACCAGACTGACACCGTTCTTGAACAGCTCCTCCAGCAGCATGGCGAGAATCATCGCGTCGGTAATGTCGGAGACGAAAAATTCGTCGAAGCAAATCACCCGCGCCTCATCGGCGAAACGCCGACCGATGATGGTCAGTGGATTCTTTTCGCCCTTGAGCGTGCGCATTTCCTCATGCACCCGCTTCATGAATCGATGGAAGTGGGTGCGCATCTTCTGCTCGAACGGCAGAGCATCGAAAAAAGTATCGACCAGATAGGTCTTGCCGCGGCCGACACCGCCCCAGAAGTACAGGCCTTTTACCGGCCCCTGGGGTTTCTTGCCAAAGAACTTGCCGAGCAGCCCGGACTTACCCTGCCCATCAGCCACCAGCTCGTCGTACAGTCGCTGCAAATGACGCACTGCAGTTTCCTGCGCCGCGTCATGGAAGAAGTCGGGGCGTTCGAGGTCGGCCTGATAGCGCTCAAGCGGTGTCATATTCGTTAGCCAGGCAAGTAAAAACGGGGCCGACACTTTAGCGACGCCCCCGCGAAATGGCAATCTGTCGCTGGCGTTAACCGTGGCGAATTCTGCCGCACCACCGGCTCAGAACCTTGGGCATTGCTCCGCCCAACTCCTCCTACGATCCCGCCAACCCGGCGATGATATCGCGCAGACGCAACATGGCGGCGTCCAGCGCTTCAGGGTCGGCATAGGCCGGGCTATCGGCCAGACATTCTCCATCCAGCCAGAGGGTGAACTGGTCGCCCTCATCCTCACGCAACTCCAGGGCATCGGCACCCTGAGCGATCAGCCGCTGACTGACGACGCCGACCGTCTTGGGGTCGCTAAACGGCCGCGAGAGCAACAGTTGCTCGCCGTCAGCGGCCAGGAAGCGAAAACGGAAGCTGCCATCGGGCTCGCGAAAACTGACGAAGCGCGCGCTCTTGGCCGCCTTCTTCTTGCCTGCCGCAGCGCCGACAGGCTGACTGCGAAAGGAACGCAACCCCACCGCTTCACGCAACTGATGCAGGAAGGGTGTCGCGGTCTGGCGCGCCTTAGCCGCGCCGGCGAGGAGGATATCCTCGAGGTCGGCAGGCCTCTCAATCAGCTCGTGATAACGCTCGCGCGCCTCACCCAGTTCGCTGTCCAACAACTGGAACAGGCGCTGCTTGGCCTCGCCCCAAGCCAGCCCAGCAATGAGCTCGGCACGAAACTCGGCCTGCTGCGCGGGAGAGGAGAAGGCCTGGTAGAGGGTAAACAGGTGCGAGTTGTCCGGGTCTTTCGCCTCGCCCGGCAGCTTGGAGTCGGTAACGATATGGGCAATAGCACTCTTCAGCTGCTTGGCGCTGCCGAACAAGGGAATGGTATTGTCGTAGCTTTTCGACATCTTGCGCCCGTCCAGCCCTGGCAGGGTCGCCACCTCCTCCTCGATCACCGCCTCAGGCAGGGTAAACAACTCGTTGCCCTGGCCGAACAAATGATTGAAGCGCTGCGCGATATCGCGGGCCATTTCCACGTGCTGGATCTGATCTCGGCCGACCGGCACCTTGTGCGCGTTGAACATCAGGATGTCCGCGGCCATCAGCACCGGGTAACTGAACAGGCCCATGGTCACACCGGCATCCGGGTCTTCGCCGGTTTCGACGTTCTTGTCCACCGAGGCCTTGTAGGCATGCGCACGGTTGAGCAGGCCCTTGCCAGCCACACAGGTGAGCAGCCAGCACAACTCGGGAATTTCCGGGATGTCGGACTGCCGGTAGAAGGTCGCCCTGCTGACATCCAGGCCGCAAGCCAGCCAGGTTGCGGCAATTTCCAGGCGCGAGCGCTGGATACGCACGGGGTCATCGCACTTGATCAGCGCATGGTAGTCGGCGAGAAAGTAGAAGGAATCCACCTTTGCGTCGCGACTGGCGACGATGGCTGGGCGGATCGCGCCCGCATAATTGCCGAGGTGCGGCGTGCCGGTGGTGGTGATGCCGGTAAGGATACGAGTGGTCATGGCTTTCGCTTGTCAGGTTAGGCGCGGGTCAGACCGCAGCCTGAAATCAAAGGCGTGGCAAAACCAACGCCTTCAAATCGGTCAGTTTGCCGTGAAAAAAGTGGCCACATTCTGCCACTTTCAACAGCTCATGGGGACGTTCCTGCGCCGCCGACCAGTCATAAACCGCCTGCGGGCTGATCACCTCATCGTCTTCCGGCTGAATCAGGGTCAGCGGACACCGCTGCGGCAGCGGCGTATCTAGCGTCAGCCGGGTGACCGCCGGAGCGACCATAAACAGCTGGACCAGCTCGATCCCTTGGTTCTCCAGGCGCCCTCCCAGGCTGGCGGCAACAAAGCCGCCAAAGGAGAAGCCCATCAAGGTCAATGGCAAGTGCGGGTATTGCGCGCGCAACCAACGGGCCACGGCCTCGGCATCATCGACCTCGCCGCTTGCCATATCATGACTACCAGCACTGGCGCCGACACCACGGTAATTGAAACGTAATGTGGCCAGGCCGGCATCGCGCGCAGTGCGCTGCAGAGTCGAAACGACTTTATTGAGCATGCTGCCGCCCTGCACAGGATTAGGGTGGCAGATCAGCGCAACGCCCCGCGCATCGGGCACGTCGAGAAACAAGGCTTCCAATTGGCCGCAGGGGCCATCGATCATTGTGGGGGTTTCGCGGTTGAGCAACAGTGAACTCCGTGACCCCGAACTGGGTCGACTCGTCTAGCTGACAGCCTGCGCCAGACTGATTTTGGCATTGCATTGCGGTATACAGCGCAGGTTCCAGCCGTTAACGTAAAGCAAAGCCGTTTAGAGAGGAAGGACTCGTGGAACAGACGCTCACAGCCTGGTTGCTACCGGCCCTCACCCTGGTCGCCGGTGTCGCCATCGGCTTCTTGATCGCCCGCCTTGCGCCCAATGCAGCCCCCGGCCGCACGCAGCGTCAGCTGGATGACATGCAGGCCCGTTTCGACGCTTACCAGAGCGAGGTGGTAACCCACTTCAACACCACCGCCAATCTGGTGAAAAAACTCACCCAGAACTACCAGGACGTGCAGGAACACTTATCCGAAGGCGCCAATCGCCTAGCGCTTGACGAACTGACGCGGCAACGCCTGCTCGCCGCCTTGCATGTCGACGACGGCAGCGTAAAACGCGAACGCCTGAGTACACCGAAGAGCGATGAAATACCTAAGGACTACGCACCTAAAAGCGCCGATGTACCAGGCATGCTCGACGAAAACTACGGATTGAAGAGCAAGCGCTGAGCTAATTAGTCGAGCAGTCGCAGCAACAACGACCGGCTACTGCTCAGCCAACAAAAAGCCCCGCACATGAGCCATGTGCGGGGCTTTTTGTTGTGGCTGGCGATCCATGGAGCCGCTTGCCTAGCCTTCATGACGCCAAACCGAGCTGACTGAAACCGGCAAGGAATGCACTTTAGCCGAGCTAATATGCATTCCGAACCGGCTTTCAGGACCCCACGACCAAGCGTCTCCAGCTAGACAATCGCGCTTTTAGATCGCACCGCGCTGGCGCAGCAATGCCAGGACCTGCTTGACGCCTTCTTCCAGCGAAACGCTCTGGGTGTCGATCAACAAATCGGCATCCAGCGGCACGTCATAAGGGAAGGACTCACCGGGAATATTGTCGCCAGCAGCCGCATACAAGCCTTGCGGATCACGCGCGCGGCACTCTTGCGGCGATGCCTGCACATACACGGTAATCAGGCGCTCGGCACCGATCAGCGACTTGGCCTGTTCGCGACCCTCGGCATCCGGCGCGACGAACGCCGCCAGGGTCAACAAGCCTGCCTCGTTGAACTGCCGCGCCACATGCGCGGCACGCAGCCAGTTCTCGCTACGCCCGGCACGGTCTTGCGGCAAACCCTTATTCAGGTCATGCCGCAGGTTCTGACCATCCAGCACATAGACCGCACGCCCCATGTCGAACAACTTGCGCTCTACGGCATAGGCCAGGGTGCTCTTGCCGGCACCGGACAGGCCGCTGAACAACACGGTGGCCGGCTGCTGCCCTAGGCGCGCCGCACGTTCCTCGACAGACACATGAGCCAGCTTGCCATGGTGACCGCCGACATTCTGCGCACCCACCGGATCGGCGATGATCATGCCGGCGCCGACAGTGCCATTGGTCAGCCGGTCTACAACGATAAAGGCACCGGTGGTGCGGTTATGCTCATAGCCATCGAGCGCAATTGGCGCGTCGAGTGCGAGCCTGACCCGGCCGATTTCATTCAGTTGCAAGCTGCTCGCCGGTCCCTGTTCCAGGGTGTTCACATCGACCCGGTGGCTGATGCTGGCGATGGCGCCCGGCACATAGCTGGTGGCGCGCTTGATGTCGTACTTCTTGCCCGGCAGCATCGGCTCTTCGGCCATCCACACCAACATGGCATCGAAGCTGTCGACCACCTGAGGGCGGTTGTCGGCATGCACCAGCATGTCGCCACGCGAGACGTCGATTTCGTCTTCCAGGGTCAGGGTGACCGCCTGACCGGGACCGGCATGCTCCAACTCACCCTCGAAGGTGACGATGGATTTGACCTTGCT
>JBFKAF010000137.1:0-7620 GCA_041621735.1 Pseudomonas sp. | reverse complement strand
CATCGAGGAGGCCTACGACAAGATCGTCGAGCTCGGCATCATTCCCCTGACCCTGGGTGGCGACCACACCATCACCCTGCCGATTCTGCGCGCGCTGAAGAAAAAGCACGGCAAGATCGGCCTGGTGCATATCGACGCCCACGCCGACGTCAACGACCACATGTTCGGCGAGAAGATCGCCCACGGCACCACCTTCCGCCGCGCGGTGGAAGAAGACCTGCTCGATTGCGACCGCGTGGTGCAGATCGGCCTGCGCGCCCAGGGCTACACCGCCGAAGACTTCAATTGGAGCCGCAAGCAGGGCTTTCGCGTGGTCCAGGCCGAAGAGTGCTGGCACAAGTCGCTGGCCCCGCTGATGGAGGAAGTGCGCGCCAAGGTCTACGGTGGCCCGGTGTATCTGAGCTTCGATATCGACGGCATCGACCCGGCCTGGGCGCCCGGCACCGGCACCCCGGAGATCGGCGGGCTGACCACCATCCAGGCGATTGAAATCATCCGCGGCTGTCAGGACCTGCAACTGATCGGTTGCGATGTGGTGGAAGTCTCCCCGCCCTACGACACCACCGGCAACACCTCGTTACTCGGCGCCAACCTGCTGTACGAAATGCTCTGCGTGTTGCCCGGCGTTCAGCGTCGCTGAGCTACGGGCCTTTTAACTCAACACTGGGCGCCAAACGGCGCCCAGGCACTGCACAAAAACAATTAAGGTGCTGCGATGAATCACGACGAAACCATGCCCCTGCTGGACGACCAACCACCGGCAGATAGCCCCTTCAACCTGCGCCAGCTGCTGATCTTCCTGATCCCCTCGCTGCTCGGGGTATTGCTGTTCCTCACCCCCATCGTCTATGACGGCAAGGTCACCATCGGCCTCGGCGTGATGGCAGATGCGCTGAAAGCGGCGCTGAGCGCCTGGCTGCCGGCCATCGCTACCGGTCTGTTGCTGGTTTCCGCGACGCTGGGTGTGTTCGCCAGCCTGCTCAAACCGCGCTGGATCACCGCGCGCCCGGCACTCAACGAACTGTTCAACCTGCACCCGCTGTGGCTCGGCCTGCGCGTACTCGGCGCAGTGTTTGCCGCCATGACCCTCTGGCAGTTCGGTCCGGAGTGGATCTGGAATGCCAATACCGGTGGCGTGGTACTGAAAGACCTGGCACCGGTGCTGATCACCTTCTTCCTGGTTGCCGGCCTGATCCTGCCGCTGCTCACCGACTACGGTCTGATGGAGTTCTGCGGCACCCTGGTGCGCAACGTATTCCGCAAGGTCTTCGGTCTACCGGGCCGCTCGGCTATCGATGCCATCGCCTCCTGGCTGGGTTCGGGCACCGTGGGCGTGCTGATCACCGCCCAGCAGTACCACAAGGGCTTCTACAGCGCGCGGGAAGCGGCGGTGATCGCCACCAACTTCTCGATCGCCTCAATCGCCTTCAGCCTGCTGATCACCAGCTTCATGAAGCTCGACCACCTGTTCGTGCCCTTCTACCTGACCGTGGTGGTGGCTGGCCTGGCGGCGGCGATCATCACCCCGCGCATCCCGCCGCTGTCCTGGAAGAAAGACGAGTACGTCGCCGGGGTCGGCAAGCAGATCAAGGAAGACGTACCCGCCGGCACCTCGCTGTTGCGCTGGGGCATGCTGCAGGCGGTGAAGCGAGCCAACGCCAACCCCTCGCCAACGCAGATGGTCAAGGTCGGCGTGCACAACGTGGTGGACATCTGGCTGGGCCTGCTGCCACTGGTGATGGCCATCGGCACCCTGTCCCTGGCCGTCGCCGAGTTCACCCCGATCTTCAACTGGCTGTCCTACCCCATAGTCCCGCTGCTTGAGCTGCTGCAATTGCCGGAAGCGGCCAAGGCGGCGCCGGCTATCCTGGTGGGCTTTGCCGACATGTTCCTGCCGGCGGTGCTGGGCAAGGGCATCGAGAGCGAACTGACCCGCTTCGTGGTGGCCTGCGTGTCGCTGACCCAACTGATCTACATGTCGGAAGTCGGCGTGCTGATCATCAAGGCCAAGCTGCCGCTGAACATCCTCGAGCTGTTCGTGATCTTCATCATCCGTACCCTGATCACCCTGCCGATCATCGCCCTGATGGCGCACTGGATCGTCGGCTGACCGCCCAGTTCCCCTCTCCGGCCTGGAGAGGGGAGATTGTTTTTCAGGCTTACTTTCTGCGTCAGGCGCTCGCCGCGATGCTGCGCCTGCCCTCTGTCCCGCGCTAGCGCAGGGGTCTACTGCCAGACCACAAGATCAACAATAACGCTGGAGAATCGACAATGACTGGTTCCCTCCTGGGTCACGACACCCTGAGCAGCTCGCAGGCGAAAAGCATGAAGTTCTTCGCCACCTTCGCCCTCTGGCTCGGCGCCAACATGGTGGTCACCACCATTCTGACCGGCATGCTGCTGGTCCCGGACCTGGATTTCGGCGAGGCCCTCGGCACAGTCGCCCTCGGCACCTTGATCGGCGCCATTCCTCTGGTACTTGTGGGGCTGATGGGGCAGCGCACCGGCCTGCCGACCATGGTCCTGAGCCGGCGTGCCTACGGCAACCTGGGCGCCAAGTTCATCTCCCTGGTCAACGTCTGCATGCTGGTCGGCTGGAGCTGGATTCAGGCCCTGCTGGCCGCCATGAGCCTGAATTTTGCTATCGAGTCGACCTTCGGCTACAGCAACCTACCCTTGATGACGGTGATCTGCGAAGCCATCGTGGTGCTGGTTGTGCTACGCGGCCATCTCGGCATCGAGCGCGTCGAGCGCTGGGCTGCCGTACTGATGCTGAGCCTGTCGCTGGCGGTGTTCTACGCCCTGAACAGTCACTATGATCTCGGCTCTCTGCTGGAGCTGCCCAAGCGCGTCGACGGCATCACCATCGGTATCGCCTTCGACATAGTTGTGGCCACCGCCTTCTCCTGGATTTCCTCTTCGGCCGACTACAACCGCAATTGCGACTCACCACGCACGGCCGTCTGCGCCACCTACCTGGGTTATTTCACCGCCACCCTGCTGGCCATGACCCTGGGCGCGGCAGTCTCGGGCCTGTCCCTGCTCAACAATATGGAGCAGACCTATGACCCAACCCAGCTGCTCAGCCACTTCGGCTTCGGCCTGCCGGCGGCCCTGGTGATCTTCCTCTCGGTGATGACCACCAACATCATGGCAGTCTACAGCGCCACCCTGTCGGCGATGAACCTGGCCCCCGAGATGAAATTCTGGAAACCGGCCCTGACGATCGGCCTGGTCAGTGTCTTCGGCGCCCTGATCCCAGGCATCCTCGACCAGTTCCAGAACTTCCTGATCATCATCGGCGGCCTGTTCATTCCGGCCTTCGCCGTGATGATCTGCGACTATTATTTGATTGATGCCAGCAGCTACAACGCAGACCTGCTCAGCCAGAAACAGCAGATCGGCCTGCCCACGGCCAAGTTCGCCTTCGCCGCCTACCTGATCGGTGCCGGGCTTTCCACTTACTGGACCCTGGTCTCGCCGCTGTCCTTCGGCTCGTCGCTACCGGTGTTCTTGATTACCGGCTTGCTTTACTGGGTCAGCGTCAAGTTCCTGGTCCTGCCCGGCACGCAGCACAGCTCCCAGCAAACCTTGAAAGGCTGATGCCCATGCGCTTGATGATTGCCCAGACGGCCCCACAAAGAGAGCAGATCCCGCACAACCTCGACGAGCTGGAAGCGCTGTGTCGCCTGGCCAAGGAAGCGCAAGCGGATCTGCTGGCCCTACCGGAACTGGCCCTCACCGGCTACCTGATCTTCGATCGCCTCGATGCGCTTGCCGAGCCCCTGGATGGCCCGCTGCTCACCGAGGCCGCCCGGCTGGCCCGCCACTTTGGCCTGCACTTGGTCCTGGGCTTTGCCGAAAAGGCCGCGGACGGCATCTACAACAGCGCCGTGCTGCTGGACGATCAAGGCACACTGCTGGGCTGCTACCGCAAGATGCAGCTATGGGCCGATGAACACGGCGTGTTCACCCCCGGCGAGAAACCGCTGGTAGTCGACACCCGGCTCGGCCGCATCGACCTGATGATCTGCTACGACAACGAGTTCCCCGAAGTCAGCCGGGCACTGGCCCAGCAAGGCGCCGAGCTGATTATCAGCCCCACGGCCAACATGCTGCCCAACGCCAAGCGACAGCAACTGCAGATCCGCTGTCGCGCCCTGGACAACCAGGTCTTCGTCGCCTGCATCAACCGCAGTGGCCAGGAAGACCACTTGCAGTTCTGTGGCCATAGCCTGGTCGCCGGCCCGGATGGCGAAGTTCTCGCACAGCTGGCGGACCCGCCCGCCAGCGCCATCCTTGACCTCGACCTCAGTCGTTGCCAGGAAAGCCGTACAGCACAGGATTATCTGCACGACCTCCATCCCCGGCTCAAGCTGAGCTAGTCGCCCCCTGCTTGCCCAGCCGGGAGCTGAGCGCACCTTATGACACGAGCACAGCCATGAAAATCGTCAGCCGTGATCAATGGTTCGAAGTGGAACACCGCTATGACGGCATCAGCCTGATCCACGAGCCCTATGTACGACCGTTCTACCGTTGCAATCTGTGGCATGTGCAGGGGCGCGAACGCGATGTGCTGATCGACTCCGGCTCCGGCCTGGTCAGCCTGCGCGAACAGCTGCCCTGGCTGACCGAACGCCCGTTGCTGGCGGTGGCCAGCCACACCCATTTCGACCATATCGCCGGCCACCATGAGTTTCCCGAGCGTCTGGTGCACCCGGCCGAGGCGGACATACTCGCCGCGCCAACCGGGGCCAATACCCTGGCCGCGGACTTCGTCGGCGACGCGATGTTCGAGGCGCACCCCGACTGCCCGCTGTGCTACGCCGAGTACCGGGTCAAGGCCGCGCCGGCGACGCGACTGATCGAGGAAGGCGATGTGCTGGACCTCGGCGACCGGGTGCTGCAAGTGCTGCACACCCCAGGGCATTCGCCAGGCGGCATCAGCCTGTGGGAGGCGGCGACGCAGACGCTGTTTTCCGGCGACATCCTGTATGACGGCCCCTTGATCGAAGACGCCTACCACTCCAATCTGCAGGACTACGCGAAAAGCCTGATACGCCTGCGCGACCTACCGGTGCGCACCGTGCATGGCGGGCACTTCCCGAGTTTCTCGGGTGAGCGTATGCGTGAGCTGATCGACCAGTGGCTCAAGAGCCACAAGAAATCCGTTTAGTCACTTGGCGGCGTTGACAGGCAGGACGAGAACGTCCGCCATTGAGATTTTTAGTCGGGTGAGGCGAATAGCCCGCCTCTGCAACCCGCACATCCAGCAACAGCCGCTACCCCAAGCTTTCACGGCGCGACCAACGCCCCCGTCTCCAAGCCCAACGGGCTCCTCCCTCGGCACCAAGCAATGCCCCAGCTCACTAAACCGCAAGCTGCACTCGGCGGTTATCCGAGCGCCACTTACTCGCGGCGCCGGCGTGGGGTCTTGGGATCGCGAGGGGTATTGGTCCGCACGGGGACGGGCTGCAGTTGTGGCCGGTCGAGCAGACCCAAGGCAACCAGCAGATCTTCTAAGGCATTTTGCGACTTGGCGATCATGGGACTTCCTCCTGCCAAGGACTTCGATAAGGCGCTCAGGGCACCTTGCTTGAGCGTAGATCAATCTGCGCAAAACTGCAGGGGTAAACTGCGCCCCGAGCACCGCTCGGCCAGCCTGCAGCCTGGCTCAGGCGGTATCTGCCGCTGCTGCGCGGCGCAGCAGCAGGCCTGTCCCCGGCCCAGGTTCCGCGCCAGGTAGCTGCTGCTCAACCCAGCTTATCGACACGCCCGGCTTTACGCCGGTAAGGGAACACATCGATCACCTTGCCCTCGCCAATCGCCGCCTGCAGGCTCTTCCAGTAGTCGGCGTCATACAGCTCGCCATGCAGCTGGCTGAATAAGCGACGCTGCTGGATATCGGCGAACAGAAACGGCGGAAACTCCTCGGGGAATACATCCAGCGGCGCCACCGAATACCAGGGTTCCGAGGCCATTTCATCCTCCGGGTAACGGGGTTCGGGAATGCGCCGGAAGTTCATCTCGGTGAGGTAGCAGATTTCGTCGTAGTCGTAGAACACCACGCGGCCGTGACGGGTCACGCCGAAGTTCTTCAGCAGCATGTCGCCAGGGAAGATATTCGCCGCCGCCAGCTGCTTGATCGCCAGACCGTAGTCGTCCAAGGCCGCACGCACCTGGCCCTCGGTCGCGCTTTCCACATACATGTTCAGCGGGGTCATGCGCCGCTCGGTCCAGCAGTGGCGCACCAGCACCGTGTCGCCTTGCAGCACCACGGTGGACGGCGCCACTTCCAACAGTTCGGCCAGGCAATCGGCCTCGAACTTGGCCTTGGGGAAGCGAAAGTCGGCGAACTCCTGGGTATCGGCCATACGCCCCACCCGGTCGACACTGCGCACCAGGCGGTACTTCTGGATCACCGTGGCACGGTCGACGGTTTTCGACGGCGCGAAGCGATCCTTGATGATCTTGAACACGGTGTTGAAGCCCGGCAGGGTGAACACGCTCATGACCATGCCACGCACGCCGGGGGCCATGATGAACTTGTCATCGGTATTGGCCAGGTGGTTGATCAGCGCGCGGTAGAACTCCGACTTACCGTGCTTGTAGAAGCCTATCGAGGTGTACAGTTCGGCGATGTGCTTGCCCGGCAGTATGCGCTTGAGGAAACCGACGAACTCCGCCGGAATCGCCACCTCGACCATGAAGTACGAGCGGGTGAAGGAGAAGATGATCGACACCTCGGCTTCATCGGTGATCAATGCATCGATCTGCACGCCCCGCCCTTCGCGGTGCAACAACGGAATCACCAGCGGCCACTGTTCGTCGCGGGTAAACAGACGGCCGACCAGGTAGGCCCCCTTGTTGCGGTAAAGCACCGAGGAAAACAACTCGATATTCAACTCCGGGTCCTTGCACACCCAATCCGGCAGGCTCTCGCGCAGCTGCGCCTCGAGCCGTTCGAGGTCGCGTGGCAGGTCTTCGTAGGGCGCGTCGAAACGGTAGTCGTCGAATACCTGGGCGAGCAGCCCCGGCAGATCGCCGCACGGTCGATAGCTGCGGGTTTGCACGATGCGCGCACGGGGCCGCAACGAGGGGCGAGTGGTGTGGATGAACATGCAGCCATCGCTGATCTGGTCATGGCTGAACAGACCGCAGAAGATCGAGTTGTACCAGGTCTCGGCCAGTTCATCGTCGTCACGCAGGTCGATCAGTGCGATATAGGCGCTCTTCACCAGCGGCCATTGCTGCACCTCGAACAATTCCTGGTCAAAGTTGCGGCGCAGGCGCTGCCCCACCTCGTCGACCTTTTCCTCATACAGGTTGATCCGCGCCGCCGAGGCGCTCTGCGCCTCCTGCCAGAGCGCCTGTTCGAAGCGCGCGCGGGCGCCCTCGGTGATCTGGCGAAAATGCTCGCGATAGTCGTCGAAGCCATCGAGAATCTGCCGGGCGATATCGGCGGCTGGCCATTGCTGCGCCATGGGTAAACCTCTAGTGCAAGACAGGGCATGGAGTGGCGAGCTTAGCCAGTGACCGACGCCGGGGAAAGCCTCACCTGAGCCCGCGCGCCTCGAGTACCGCGCCGAGATACTCGATAAAGGCACGCACCTTGCGCGT
>JBFKAF010000136.1:0-7642 GCA_041621735.1 Pseudomonas sp. | reverse complement strand
GCGATTCCGGAAAGCGTGTTCATCACCTTCCAGATGACCTTCGCCATCATCACCCCCGCCCTGATCGTCGGTGCCTTCGCCGAGCGCATGAAGTTCTCCGCCATGCTGATCTTCATGGCCGTGTGGTTCACCCTGGTCTATGCGCCGATCGCGCACATGGTCTGGAGCGGCGACGGTGCGCTGCTGTGGGATTGGGGCGTGCTCGACTTCGCCGGTGGCACCGTGGTGCACATCAACGCCGGTATCGCCGGTCTGGTGGCCTGCCTGGTGCTGGGCAAGCGCAAGGGCTTTCCGACTACCGCCATGCCGCCGCACAACCTGGGCTACACCCTGATTGGCGCGAGCATGCTCTGGGTCGGCTGGTTCGGTTTCAACGCCGGCTCCGCCGTGGCCGCCAACGGCACCGCGGGCATGGCCATGCTGGTCACCCAGATCGCCACGGCCACTGCCGCGTTGGGCTGGATGTTCGCCGAGTGGATCACCCATCGTAAGCCGAGCGTGCTGGGCATCGCCTCCGGCGCCGTAGCCGGTCTGGTGGCGATCACCCCGGCCTCGGGCACGGCCGGTCCGATGGGTGCCCTGGCGATTGGTCTGGCGGCGGGGGTGATCTGTTTCTTCTGCGCCACCAGCCTGAAACGCAAACTGGGTTATGACGACTCGCTGGACGTGTTTGGCGTGCACGCGGTCGGCGGCATCGTCGGCGCTATCCTCACCGGTGCGTTCGCCGCACCGAGTCTGGGTGGTTTCGGCAGCGTCGAGGACATCCCCGCGCAGTTGTGGATACAGATCGAGGGCGTGGCGTTCACTGTGGCCTATACCGCCGTAGTGACCTTCGCGATCCTCAAAGTGATTGACCTAGTAATGGGCCTGCGGGTCAGTGAAGAGGAAGAGACAGTCGGTCTTGACCTCGCCCTGCACAACGAGCGTGGCTACAACTTGTAAGCACACGGAGCGCGCCCGGAGCCAACCCGGGCGCCTTAACCGAACAGCGCTATAAAAGCGCGACGGCAAGAGGTGAACCATGGACAACACAGCATTGACTGCATTGCAGTACGGCTTCGATACCTTCTATTTCTTGATTTGCGGCGCCTTGGTGATGTGGATGGCGGCGGGTTTTGCCATGCTCGAAGCGGGCTTGGTGCGCTCCAAGAACACCACCGAAATCCTCACCAAGAACATCACCCTGTATGCGGTGGCCAGCATCATGTACCTGGTGATCGGCTACCACATCATGTACTCCAGCCCGGAAGGCGGCATCCTGCCGAGCCTGGGCTTCCTCCTCGGTGACGAGAACAGCGTCGAGTCGGCGCTCGCCGGCGGCGACGACGCACCGTACTACTCGGCCCGTTCCGACTTCTTCTTCCAGGTGGTGTTCGCCGCGACCTGCATGTCGATCGTTTCCGGTGCGGTGGCCGAGCGCATGAAACTGTGGGCCTTCCTCGCTTTCGCCGTGGTCATGACCGGGTTCATCTACCCGGTGCAGGGCTTCTGGAAATGGGGTTCGGGCTTCCTCAACGAGGCGGGCTTCCTCGATTTCGCCGGTTCCGGTGTGGTGCACATGGCCGGAGCGACTGCCGCGCTGGCGGGCGTCCTGTTGCTCGGTGCGCGTAAAGGCAAGTACGGCGCCAATGGCCAGGTCAATGCCATTCCGGGCGCCAACCTGCCGATGGCAACCCTCGGTGCCTTCATCCTGTGGATGGGCTGGTTCGGCTTCAACGGCGGCTCGCAGCTGAAGATGAGCACCATCGAGGACGCCAACGCCGTCGCCCAGGTGTTCGTCAACACCAACATGGCCGCCGCCGGTGGCCTGGTCGCCGCGTTGATCGTGGCGCGTATCCTGTTCGGCAAGGCCGACCTGACCATGGCGTTGAACGGTGCCCTGGCGGGTCTGGTGGCGATCACCGCCGAGCCGCTGACGCCGGGCGCCCTGCAGGCGACCCTGATCGGTGGTGTCGGTGGCGTGCTGGTGGTGTTCTCCATCCTCGCCCTGGACAAGCTGAAGATCGACGATCCGGTGGGTGCCATCTCGGTACACGGTGTGGTCGGTATCTGGGGGCTATTGGCGGTCTGCCTGACCAACAGCGATGCCAGCCTGAGCGCGCAGTTGCTGGGTATCGGCGTGATCTTCGCCTGGGTGTTCGTCGCCAGCTTGATCGTCTGGTCGATCCTCAAGGCGGTGATCGGCTTGCGGGTCACAGAGGAAGAGGAATACGAGGGCGTGGACCTGGCCGAGTGCGGTATGGAAGCCTATCCGGAGTTCACCAAGTCCTGATTGGCCGTGGTTTTAACGAGGGCGCCTAAGGGCGCCCTTTGTTTTTTCTGGCGGCGCGCTAGAATGCCCGGCGATGGGCACTGTTCCTTCATCGAAGGGTGCTCGCCAGAGCCTGCGCGCGGCGCGGCTGGCGACTTTGCCAGGCATGGCCATTGAATTTTTTTCCGGTGGGGTGCTAAGCACCACGCAGCTGGGCTATAACTAACCTGCTTTTCGCAAGTCATGAGGTTGAACATGAGCGACGACGAACTGGAACACGACGAGTTGGAAGGGGCTGACGAGGACGACGGCGAGGAACTGGCGGCAGCCGATAGCGGTGATGGCGACAGCGACGATGAAGATGATGGCGAGGTCGTTGCCGGCGCCAAGAGCAAAGGCAAAGGCAAAACCAAGGCCGTGACGGTCGAAGAGTTGCCAAGCATCGAAGCCAAACAGAAAGAGCGCGATGCGCTGGCCAGTGCCATGGAAGAGTTTCTTGCGCGCGGCGGCAAGGTGCAGGAGGTCGAGCCCAACGTGGTCTCCGACCCACCGAAGAAGCCGGACAGCAAATACGGCAGCCGCCCCATCTGAGGGATGCATGGCCACAATCGAGCCCGTCATCGACGGGCTTTTTTGTGGGTGCCGATCACCGCATGCGGTGGCGTCGGGCGGGGCCAGGCGTCTCGGCGTCGGCTCAGGTCCAGCGCAGCAGCAGTTCTGGCAATTCAGCCAGATTGCCGATCTCGGCGTCCGCCGTGCCTTCACCTTCCCAGGTTCTGCCCAGCGGGTTGAACCAGATCGCCCGTAGGCCGGCGGCCTGGGCGCCGGCGATATCGTCGCTGGGGTGGTCACCGATATGCACGGCATGCTCGGCCGCGATACCGGCACGCTTGAGGGCTTCGAGGAAGGGTTTCGGGTCCGGCTTGCCGACCCCCAGCTCCTCCGCGCAGAGGGCGAACTGGAAGTAATCGGCCAGGCCCAGGCGGCGCACGTCGGCGTTGCCGTTGGTGATGACGCCGAGCTGATAGCGGTTGGCCAGGGTCTCCAGGGTCGGATGTACCTCGGCGAACAGCTCGACCTGATGGCGCGCGGCGAGGAACACCTGGAAACCGCCCTCGGCCAGGAGGGCGGCCTCATCCTGCGGATAGCCGGCATCGCTCAGGGCGCGCAGGAGGATGCGTCGACGCAACTCGCTCAAGCGGTGCTTGAGCATCGGCTCGGCCTGCAACAGCTTGGCGCGAATCGACCATAGATGCTCAACCGGCACGGCGCCCAGGCGTGGGGCGTGCAGGGTCAGCCAATTGCGTAGCGCCGCTTCGGCATCCTGCATCACCGGCGAAACATCCCACAGGGTGTCGTCGAGGTCGAAGGTGATCAACTGAACGGTCATTCTGTACTGCCCTTGCGTTTGGCCCGTGGGTGGGCACGGTCATATACCGTGGCCAGGTGCTGGAAATCCAGGTGGGTATATATCTGCGTGGTGGCGATGTCGGCGTGCCCAAGCAGCTCTTGCACCGCGCGCAGGTCTTGCGAGGACTCCAGCATATGGCTGGCGAAGGAATGCCGCAGCATATGCGGGTGCAGGTGTTGGCCGAGTTCGCGCACGCCAGCCTGACGCACGCGCAATTGCACCGCGCGCGGCCCCAGGCGGCGGCCCCGCTGGCTGATAAATACCGCGCCATCGGCGGGATTGGCCAGGGCGCGCAGCGGCAACCAGCTGTGCAGCGCCTGGATGGCCAAGCGTCCGACCGGCAGCTCACGGCTCTTGTTGCCCTTGCCGCGCACCCGCACCAGACCGGCGGGCAGGTCGAGGCCGTCGAGATTCAGCTCGACCAGCTCGGACAGGCGCAGGCCCGAGGAGTAGAACAGTTCGAGCATGGCCTGGTCGCGGCGGGCGATGAAGTCGTCTTCCACCGCGCCATCGAGCAACTGGGCGGTGCGGTCGGCATCCAGGGCTTTCGGCAGGCGGCGCTCGCCTTTCGGCGGGGTCAGACCGTTGGCCGGGTCATGCTGGCTATGGCCTTCGCGGATCAGGTAGCGGTACAGGCCGCGTACCGCCGAGAGCAGGCGGGCCAGGCTGCGGCTGGACTGGCCCTGCTGGTGCAGTGTGGCCACCAGGCGGCGCAGCCTGCGGGCGTCCAGCTCGGCCCAGGCGGACAGCTGTTCGGCCTCGCAGAAGGTCAGCACCTTGCCGAGATCGCGGCGGTAACCGTCCAGGGTATGCCGGGACACCTGGCGCTCGCTGCGCAGGTGTTCGAGGTAGGCGTCGAGGCGGCTCTGCATGGTGGCTCCCGACAGGCGGCCTAGCCGCCGACCGAGCTGGTGAAAATCAGTCGATTGCCGAAAGGATCGCAGATCGGCATGTCGCAGCTGCCCCAGGGCATCCGCTCGATGCTCGGGCGGGCAAAGCCATAGTCCTTGGCCAGCAGCTCCTGTTGCAGCGCCTGCACGTCATCGGTTTCGATGCGCAGCGCGGCGCCGGGGCAGCAGTCGCCGTGGTGTTCCGAGAGGTGCAGCACGCAGCCGCTCCGGGAAACCTGCAGGTACAGGGGCAGGCCCTGCTCGAAGCGGTGCTGCCAGTCGAGCCGGAAACCGAGGAAGTCGAGATAGAAGGCGCGGGCCTTGACCTCGTCGAATATCCGCAGGATGGGCGTGGTGCTGCTGAGCTTCATGCTGGGTTCTCGTGGAAATGCGCTAAGTGGCAGCGACCCCGCACCGGGCGCGCTAGCGCACCGAGCGTAGCGGCGGCGCGAAGCCCGGCAGCACACGGGCGAGGACTTCGGCGATATAGCCGAGGAACAGGGTGCCGAGGGAGCTCTTGTAGTGTTGCGGGTCGGCGCTGCCGATCGCCAGCACGCCGTGCAAGCCTTGGTGCGACAGGGCTACCACGGCCGCCGAGCCGATCTGCTCGGCCGCGCTGTCGCCGAACAGGAACACCAGTTCATGCTTGCGCAGCACCCCGCAGATGGTCTTGCCGCCTATCAGCAGGCCGCCGATAGCCTGGTGCGCTTCGGCACCGCTGACCGAGCGACCGACCGGCAGTTGCGCCTCGCTGAACAGGATCAGGCTGACGAAGGGCACCTGGAATTCGCGCCGCAGGCTGTCTTCCACGGTGCTGACCACTTCCTCCAGGCTGGCCGCATCGAGCAGGTCGAGGACCAGGCGTCGGGTCTTGTCGAACAGCCGGTCGTTGTCGCGCGCCACGTCCATCAGTTGCGACAGGCGGTGGCGCATCTCGATATTGCGTTCACGCAGCAGCTTCACCTGACGCTCGACCAGTGACACGGTGTCGCCGCGCTGGTGCGGGATACGCAGCTCGGGGATCAGCTCATCGTGGTCGATGAAGAACTCCGGGTGCAGGCGCAGGTAGGCGGCAACCGTCTCCGAGTCGAGGGGCTTGGGCGAATCCTGCTGGTCGGTCATAAGCGAACCTGTCCTTCGTATACGCGCATCGCGGGCCCGGTCATCATAACGGGCTGGTCGGGGCCTGCCCACTCGATGCTCAGCTTGCCGCCGGGCAGCTCGAGCTGCACCGGCGAGTCCATCCAGCCCTGGCGTATCGCTGCCACGGCCGCCGCGCAGGCACCGGTGCCGCAGGCCTGGGTTTCGCCGGCGCCACGCTCCCAGACGCGTAACCGGGCGCGCTGGCGGTCGAGCACCTGGAGGAAGCCGACATTGACCCGTTGCGGAAAGCGCGGGTGGTGCTCCAGCTTGGCGCCGAGGCTGTGCACCGGCGCCTCGTCGACGCTGTCGACGCGCAATACCGCATGCGGATTGCCCATGGAGACGGCAGCCAGCTCGACAAGCTGGCCATCGACCTCGACCTCGTAGCTCAGTGCTTCGCGGTCGGCCTGGAAGGGGATCTGCTGCGGCTGCAGACGCGGCGCGCCCATGTCCACGCTGATCTGGCCATCGGCGCGCACGTTCAGCTCGATGATGCCGCTCTTGGTTTCGACGCGAATCTGCTTCTTCACCGTCAGGCGCTTGTCCAGCACGAAGCGGGCGAAGCAGCGCGCGCCGTTGCCGCATTGCTCCACTTCCGAGCCGTCGGCGTTGAAGATGCGGTAGCGGAAGTCGACGTCCGGGTTGCTCGGCGGCTCGACCAGCAGCAATTGGTCGAAGCCGACGCCGGTGTGGCGGTCGCCCCACTGCTTGGCATTCTTCGGCTGGATGTGCGCGTGCTGGCTGACCAGGTCGAGGACCATGAAGTCGTTGCCGAGGCCGTGCATCTTGGTAAAGCGCAATAACATCCCGTTCACTCCGGCAGGCGGCTTTCGCCCGCGAAGAGTTCGTCGAGGGTTTCGCGGCGGCGGACTTCCAGCGCCTGTTCGCCGTCCACCATCACCTCGGCGGCGCGGCCGCGGGTGTTGTAGTTGGAGCTCATGACGAAACCGTAGGCACCGGCCGAGCACACGGCCAGCAGGTCGCCTTCTTCCAGGGCCAGTTGACGCTCCTTGGCCAGGAAGTCGCCGGTCTCGCAGATCGGCCCGACGATGTCGTACTCGCGGGTGACGCCTTCGCGTGGGCGCACCGGCACCACGTCCATCCAGGCCTGATACAGCGCTGGGCGGATCAGGTCGTTCATCGCCGCATCGACGATGGCGAAATCTTTGTGCTCGGTGTGCTTGAGATATTCGACCTGGGTCAGCAGCACGCCGGCGTTGGCGACGATCGAGCGGCCCGGCTCGAACACCAGGGCCAGGTCACGGCCGTCGAGGCGTTCGCGCACGGCCTTGATGTAGTCACCAGCCAACGGCGGTTGCTCGTCGCGGTATTGCACGCCGAGGCCGCCACCGAGGTCGATGTGGCGCAGGTAGATGCCGCAGTCGCCGAGGCGGTCGATCAGGGCCAGCAAGCGCTCCAGGGCATCGAGGAAGGGCGGCAGGCTGGTCAGTTGCGAGCCGATATGGCAGTCGACACCGACCACTTCCAGGTTCGGCAGCTGCGCGGCGCGGATGTACACGTCCTCGGCATCGCTGATGGCGATGCCGAACTTGTTTTCTTTCAGGCCGGTGGAGATGTACGGATGGGTGCCGGCATCGACGTCCGGGTTGACCCGCAGCGAGATCGGTGCGCGCACGCCCAGCTCGGCGGCCACCACTTGCAGGCGCTCGAGCTCATCGGTGGACTCGACGTTGAAGCAGTGCACGCCGATTTCCAAGGCACGGCGCATGTCGTCGCGGCTCTTGCCGACACCGGAAAAGACGATCTTGTCGGGCTCGCCACCAGCGGCCAGGACACGCTCCAGTTCGCCGCGCGAGACGATGTCGAAGCCGGCGCCGAGGCGTGCCAGGAAATTCAAAACGCCGATATTGGAGTTGGCTTTGACCGCAAAACACACCAAGTGCGGCATGCCCTGCAAGGCATCGGCATAGGCGCGGTACTGCGTTT
>JBFKAF010000135.1:0-7680 GCA_041621735.1 Pseudomonas sp. | reverse complement strand
GCGACTTCGCCATCGGCGCCAACATCGACGACAAGCACTACTTTGGCGTCAACTGGGAACGCGACCTGCCATTGCCCGAAGTCGCCGACCTGCGCAACGTCGTCGCCGGCGACCCGAGCCCGGATGGCCTGGGTACGCTGGAAATCAAACGCGGTATCGAAGTCGGGCATATCTTCCAGCTGGGCAGTAAATACAGCGAAGCGATGAACTGCACGGTAATGGGCGAGAACGGCAAGCCGGCGACCCTGAGCATGGGCTGCTATGGCATTGGCGTATCGCGCGTGGTTGCGGCGGCCATCGAACAGAACCATGACGAGCGCGGCATCCTCTGGAACGACGTACTCGCACCGTTCCAGATCGCCCTGGTACCGTTGCGCTATGAGACCGATGTCGTGCGCGAAACCACCGACAAGCTGTATAGCGAACTGACCGCCGCCGGCTTCGAAGTTCTGCTCGATGACCGTGACAAAAAGACCAGTCCGGGCATCAAATTCGCTGACATGGAGTTGATCGGCATCCCGCATCGCATTGTGATCAGCGATCGCGGCTTGGCCGAGGGCAATCTGGAATACAAGAGTCGCCAGGAAACTGATGCTCAACCAGTAGCCGCTGCCGACATCATGGCCTTTATCCAAGCACGTATCCGCCGCTGATTTCAGCCTTTCACAAGAGCCAACATGTTCAAGCGAAGCACCTTCCACCTCGTTGGCGCCGCACTCTGCGGCGCCTTGTTTCTCAGTGGCTGCGCCAACCAGTTGCCGCAGCGCAGCGAACATGAGGAGCGCATCGAGCGAAAATTGCTGGATCACCGCCTGCAAATCGATGTGGGCGAGCCCGGCGTACTGGAGCTGCCGCAGCGTCGCGTGCGCGTGCATGAGCAAAAGACCTTTGAGGTCACGGTATTCGACGTCACCCGTCGCTACGACCGTTACACACCTTATCAAGCCTGGCGCGAACTTTACGAGATACCACTGGGGACCGTCGCCGTCGTTGCAGGCATCGGCGCCAACGTGCTCAACGTGGTAATGCTCGGCAGCCTGCCGGACAGCGCCACCAAAGACTGGATCAGTTACGGCTTCGCCGGCCTCAACCCTCTGCTCAACGTCGAATCCAACGGCCGCTCACAGCAAAGCCTCGCCAGCCTCGACGAGCGGCGCCAGGACGCTCGCTCGGAGTACTCCAGCCTGCCCTGGGCCGAACGCCCGGTACTGATCAAAGCAAGCGAACAGACCCATGAATTACTGACCGACCGCAATGGCATCCTGCGCCTCAACCTGCTCGACAGCCCCTTCGCCGAACAGGACATAAGCCGAATCGGCACCTTGCTGCTCAGCGTCGAGGACTCGCAAGGCTCGGCCCGTGCAGATGCCACTTTGCTAGTCAGCCGCACGTTGCGCGGCAAGCTGCAGGAAGCCCATACACTGATCTACAGTGATCTGGAAAACGATGATGTCGAGCAATGGGTGCATAGAGTCAAGCGCCTGTCTGAATTGGGCTTGGAAGAAGAAGCCAGCGAGCTCGAACAGAGCCTGATCGAACTGACGCGCAACGATCCCGAGCTGCAGGAGACCTTCTTGCACGCACTGATGCAGGATGCGGGTCGCCTGGTCGCCGACCCCGGCATCGATTAACAGGCCGAGCATGGCATTACGCCTGAGCCTGACACTGCTAATGGCACTGCTGTACATGCCAAGCCATGCCAATCTACGCCAGGCGCCTGAGCCAGAATTGCGCAGCCTGCTGCATCGCACCGTCGCAGAGGCCGACAGTTTTCAAGACCGTTTCGACGCGCAGGTCTGGCTGCTCGATATGTCCACCCGCCTGACACGCTTCATCCCCGATGCCGAAGAACGCCTGACCCTGCTCAGACTGGTACATCGCGAAGCTAGCAAGGCCGGCCTGCGGCCTGATCTGGTACTGGCATTGATCCACACGGAGAGCCACTTCGACCGCTTTGCCATTTCCTCGGTCGGCGCCCAAGGCATGATGCAAATCATGCCTTTCTGGAAAGCCGAACTCGGTCGCCCACAGGACAATCTGACCGATAACGCCACCAACCTGCGTTACGGCTGCACCATTCTCAGCTTCTATTTACGCAAAGAGAACGGCAACCTGAGCCGCGCCCTGGCCCGCTACAACGGCAGCCTGGGCCGAAACACCTACCCTGCCAAGGTCATCGGGTTCTGGCATGACTACTGGTATGTGAAGCCCTAGCTTGGACTAGGCCTACGCTGAAGCCTGACCGTGCAGAAAACTCAGCACGGTCAGCGGCATTCACGCCGCACCTTCACCGCCGCACTACAAACCCGGCAATCCCCTGTAAGGGCTGCGCCTCCAACTCCACGGCGGTGACCGTGGCTAACTTCGGCCCCTTCTCCAGCCAGGCAGCCAATGCATTCACCGCAGCCTCCTCGCCCTCGAACAACAGCTCGACGCGACCATCGTCCAGATTTCGTACCCAGCCAGCCAGGTCCAAACGCTCGGCTTGCTCACTGGTGTACTGGCGAAAACTCACCCCCTGCACCCGCCCGCTGACATAGCCATGCACACACTTGCGCGACATCATCTACTCCTCCGCCTGCAAGGCTTGCAGACGAGCCGCCAGGCCAGCAGCAGTCTGCTCGCCCAGCAAGCGCTCGCGCACCCGCCCCTGGCCGTCGACGATATAGGTGACCGGTAGCGCTTCACTGCGCGGCAGTTCGTAACGCGCCGCCGGATCTTGTTCCAGCACGGTGAATTCGATGCCCAGGGCCTGCGATGCCTTATGCAACTCCCCCCCCTGCAAGCCATCGAAGTTCACCCCCAGCACAGTCACCGAACGCTCCTTGAACTGCCTGGCCAGAGCGTTCAGCTCGGGAATCTCAGTCCGGCACGGTGCGCACCACTCGGCCCAGTAATTAATCACCAACCACTGGCCTTCGAGACTCTCAGCCGTTACCTTTCGTCCAGACTGATCGACACCGACGTCTTCGCCGCAACCTGCCAGAATCAGGCAGACGCAAATGGCTATAACACTACGAATAACAGCCTGGAGTTGCGTACCCATGCATTTGGTCCTCGTCCACGAAGGATTGATATGACGTTAGATACCTTGCGCCTGGAAGTGCCGGATCTACTTGAGGAAGACGCGGCCTCCCTAGCCGATCTCAACGAGCACCTGGCCAGTGCTCGACAGCTGCCCCATGACCTGGGGTTGCAACAGGTGCTCAGCCTGTTGTTTCGACTTAACCGCAGTGCTATGACCTTACTCGAAAGACAGCGCGCACTGCAAAGTCTCGGCGAAGAGTACCGTCACTACAGTGCGGCCTACCTGGCCGGCACACCGCCAGCCACTTTATTCGTACGTTTATGCGGCGAACTGGCCATCGGCTTCAAGCGCCTGCTGCTGCAGATACTCCAAGGCCGGCAACCTTCGCGGCCGCACTTGGCCTGGTGCCTGTACATGGCCCAGTACTTTCTCGCGCAAAACTTGCTGCGCCACTTTCAGCTGTATCAGGAGCCGCCACCCAGCCTGTGGCGCGACAGCCATCTGCTGTATTGGATTGGCGAACACCAGGAATGCCTGGATGAGCCGGTCGCGGCCGCCTTCCAGCCCGCGCCCGCCAGCTGCTTGCGCGGCCTTTACCAGCAAATGTTGTTACTCGGCCTGAGCAACCCTTTCCATCTCGCCGAAGGTGAGTGTCCGCTGCTGTTCGGAGCCCTTGCACCATTGGCAGGTCTCGCGCGCCTGCTGCCCTGGGATGAGGAGGACGACACCGAAGGCCCGATTGTCGACCTGACGGAGTCGCAACCCTGCCTGGGCTACGCGCAGAAGCCCGAGGGTAGCAGCGCTTATCTTCGCCGCTTTGAGCTCGGCGCCCTGCTGGTCGCCCTGCATGAACCGGCACCGTTACAAAGCAGCGCCGAACGGCACCTACTTGAGCACGTCCAGCATCACTGGCTAGGTCAGCAACAACGACGCCACCCACGCGCCGAACAGGATGTGGCGTGCAGCCTGGTCATCGGCCTGCTGGCCATTCATGCGCAGCTCTTGGAACAACGCCCCGAACGCACCGACACTCAGATGCTCGACAGCAGTCCTGGCGGCGCCCGCCTACTATGCAATCCGGATCAGGCTGCGCATTTACCCGTTGGCCAGCTAGTGCTCATGCTCAGCGCCAGCAGCACACCAGTGCTGGCGCTGGTTCGCTGGCGCCACCTCAACATCGAAGGCCTGCATCTGGGCTTGAACTTCCTCAAAGGCCTGCCGCGCCCAACCTGGCTGCGCCGCGCCCCCAGCGCGCAAACTCACCCTGGTGTACTGCAAAGCACACCTGCCCCCGGTAGCGGCTGGCATCACGGCGTATGGTTACCCACGGGGCAGTTCGCCACCGACGAAAAGCTCTGGCTACAACTCAGCGGCGCGCACAACCAAACCGTCCTGCAACTGCCCGCAGCCAACCTCAACACCACCTCGGTCACACGCCACCCACTGCAACTGGCATAAACAATAAAAACTGCGAGACGAGTCACGCAGGGCGTCGGCTGAGCGCACAGTTTCGCCCGCATACCACTGCTTATAATTCCCGCACCTTTGTTTGACTCAATACGCTATCAGCCTGGAAACGCCCCTATGACCCAAATCCACGACAAGCTGATCGGCCCAGTGCCTACGCGCATCGTCGATGCCGCTCGCCTACGGGTCACGCCCTACGAGGGGCGGGTTGCCGAATACAATATTGCCGCCTGGCTGCAGGTTCCGGGGATGGCTAACCTGCCGGTGTCGTTGCTGGTCAGCTACCGTGATGCCGGCAAGCGTCGCGAAATCACGATAGATCATGGCAAAATCAGCGCTCACAGCAAAATCCTGCTGTCTGGGATCGCCCGAATGCCGCTCAAACAGAAGATCGAGGACATGCAAGTACGCTTGCGCTCAGCAGTGCCGACGCAAAGTTTGGTAGTCGAGGAATTGTTCGTGCAAGCGGTCGAGCTGGCGAACAGCGACAGCCGCCAGGCGCTCGCCTGACCCTTCGCTTATTCTCTCCCCCGCGAGTAATCAGGGGGTTTAGTCGCTAGCCAGATAGCACTTCTGCCCGCGCCGCACATTCACCTTGCTCCTGCAGTTGCATTTCCTTGCCTTCGCCCGCCGCCGACACTAACGATTCGGGCCAGTGGGCGAATCGCAGTCCAGTAATCCGGTTCAATTGCTCCAGCGCCTTTTGCGGATCACGCCGATAGAGATAAATCACTCTGCGGTCAGTGGCTGGAAAAAAACGGGTAGCAGTCATAAAACGCCTTTATTCTCAGTCAATCCCTGATCTGCTGGCAGCCTGATGGCAATCGTCGATAGCTATTGCCAGTGCCAGAAACGTGCCAGCCTCCCTATCCCGCTCGCCCCAGCCCCCCCAGTTAACACTCAGCATCTCGCGCCGGCGCCACGCCGCAAACTGACGCTTTTTGTCACTCGGCGACTGGGTGCAGCCAATCCGCCAGGCTCCCTTCAAACAACGCCTCCCGCTGAGCATGCAGTTGCTCCAAGGCACTGCGTACAGCCGGGTACCATGGCTCATCAAGCTGCTCCGGCAACTGGCTGAGCCGCGGCAATGGCCAGGGGCTGTGGCTCAATAGCTGCTCCATGCTGTAAAGATTTAGGTCACGGCTCAATACCCAGGCGCCCGCCGTGGTCGGGGCGACCAGCTGCCGCTGCTCAAGGAACTCGAGCACTTCCTCCCACTCATGCTCTGGCAGCAGCCAACCTTGGCGTTGTACGTCGCGATGGCGCACTTTCAGGCCCGAGCGCTGGCGCTCATGAAACACCCGAAGAATCCCCAGAACCACCAGTAGCCGCGGCATGGACTGCTTACGCCACTGCGGCGAGGAGGATAGATTGCATACCAACTCCGCGCCAAACAGCACAAGAAACCAGGACAAATAGATCCACAAAAGAAACAACGGCACCGTGGCGAACGCCCCATAGATCAGCTGGTAGCCAGGGAACAGCCGTACATACAGGCCAAACAATGCCTTAGCCACCTCGAATAAAACCGCGGTGAACACGCCACCCAAACACGCATGCTGCAAAGGCACGCGTGCATTCGGCACCGTCGCATAAAGCAAGGTAAACGCCGCGACACTGAACAACAGCGGCATGAATTTCAACGCGGTTTGCGTACCGAGCAACGCATCGGGCCCGGAAACCAGCGACAACGAGGTGATATAGGTGCTGACCGCAAAGCCAGCCCCCAGCAAGATCGGCCCCAGGCTCAAGATGGCCCAATACAGTAAGAAACTGGAGACGCCGCGACGCGGTTGGCGCACCCGCCAGATGGTGTTGAACGCCTTCTCTATGGTCACCAACATCCAGAAGGCGGTGACGGCCAACACCACCACGCCGATCCAGGTCAGCTGACGCGCCTGCTCGGTGAAATCACGCAGGTACTCCTGCACGGTTTCACCGGCCGAGGGTATGAAATTGCGGAAAATAAAACTCTGAATCTGCTCGCCCGTCCCCTGGAACGCCGGCACAGCAGACAGCATGGCGAAGGTCACGGTCATCATCGGCACCACGGCGAACAGCGTGGTGTAGGTCAAGGCAGCCGCATTATTGGCTCCGCGATCGGCGAGAAAACGCTGGATCAGAAAACGCCAGAACTCCATCAGATTATTTAAGCGCTGACGCATGCCCTCTCCTTAGCTGCCTATTGCAAAACCATTGCGCTCATCCAAACCCTGTTGTGAACCACCTTAAAGTGCCTAAGTACGACCGTAGACTAGAGGTAGCTCACTTGAGTTGCTCCAGCCGAACCTTAGCGCACCCGCTCTTGGCGATCAGGCCGGGCTCAGTAAACGACCCTACTGCAGACAGCAAAGAATCTACCCTGTTCAGACTCAGGTGCCGACGCGGTTAGAATAGCCGCCACCTGACGCAAGATGCGACCTGCACATGACCGATTTGACGCTCTATCACAACCCACGCTGTTCAAAATCCCGTAGCGCGCTGCAACTGCTCGAAGCGCGCGGCCTGACGCCGACCATCGTGCGCTACCTGGAAACCCCGCCCAATGCCAGCCAATTGCAGGACTTGCTCGGCAAGCTCGGACTCAACGCCCGCCAACTACTGCGCACCGGCGAAGATGAATACCAAGCCTTGGGCCTGGCCGACCTCAGTTTGAGCGAAGAGCAACTGATTGCCGCCATGGCGACCCACCCGAAACTGATCGAACGACCGATTCTGGTGGCAGGCAAGCAGGCGGTGATTGGCCGGCCGCCAGAGAAAGTCCTGGAGATCCTGCCGTGAGTGAGCCCTACATTCTGGTGCTGTATTACAGCCGCCATGGCGCCACAAGCGAAATGGCCCGCCAGATAGCCCGCGGCGTCGAAAAAGGTGGCCTGGAGGCACGCCTGCGCACGGTGCCGGCCATATCCAGCGAATGTGAGGCCGTCGCCCCGGACATTCCAGCCGAAGGTGCGCTGTACGCCAGCCTCGACGACTTGAAAAACTGCGCCGGTCTGGCCCTCGGTAGCCCGACCCGTTTCGGCAACATGGCCGCGCCGCTGAAGTACTTCCTCGATGGCACCAGCAGCCTGTGGCTGACTGGCGGTCTGGTTGGCAAACCCGCCGGGGTGTTCACCTCTACCGCCAGCCTGCACGGCGGTCAGGAAACCACCTTACTCTCGATGATGCTGCCACTGCTGCACCAT
>JBFKAF010000134.1:0-7684 GCA_041621735.1 Pseudomonas sp. | reverse complement strand
ATCCCGCGCATGCTCAGCGGTATGGCGGAAAACGGTCAGGCCTTCCCCTGCTTCAAACGCCTTAGCGCACGTACCGGCGCGCCCTGGGTGGCCGTGCTGTTTGTCGCCGCCATCACCGGCCTGCCGATCCTGTTGATGGGCGTAGACTCGATCAATCTGTTGCTGATCGCCGCCGCGCTGGCCTGGCTGCTGGCCTACATCATCGTCCACGTCGATGTGATCGTCCTGCGCATGCGCTACCCGCATCTGGCTCGGCCGTTCAAAACGCCCTTCTACCCGCTGCCGCAACTGTTCGGTATCGCCGGCATGCTCTACGCCTGCTGGTATGCCTCGCCCTCGCCGGAGCTGACCACGCAGATTTTCACCAGCGCCGGGGTGGTGCTGGGCATCGTCTCGCTGATCGCCGTGCTGTGGATCAAATGCGTGATGGGTAAACCCCTGTTCAGCCCGGAGCCGATCGACAAGGTGCTGAACCCGAACCAAGTCTGAAGGCCGCAGCGCGGTCCTAGCGTTAATGCCCCATGACGGGGAGGAGAGCTGTAATGAATGCGCACATCCAAGCAAACCGTGAAACCCGTGACTACCAGGCTCTGGACGCCGCCCACCACATCCATGGTTTCGTCGACCAGAAGGCGCTGAATGCCGAAGGCCCGCGGGTGATGGTCAAGGGCGAGGGCTTGTATCTGTGGGATAACGACGGCAACCGTTACCTCGACGGCATGTCCGGCCTGTGGTGCACCAATCTCGGTTACGGGCGCAAGGACCTCACGGCCGCCGCGACCCGGCAGATGGAGCAGTTGGCGTACTACAACATGTTCTTCCACACCACCCACCCGGCGGTGGTGGAGCTGTCCGAGCTGCTGTTCAGCCTGCTGCCCGGCCATTACAGCCATGCCATCTACACCAACTCGGGCTCCGAGGCCAACGAGGTGCTGATCCGCACGGTACGGCGCTACTGGCAGATTCTCGGCAAGCCAGAGAAGAAGGTGATGATCGGCCGCTGGAACGGTTACCACGGCTCGACCCTGGCCAGCACCGCGCTGGGCGGGATGAAGTTCATGCACGAGATGGGCGGCATGCTGCCGGACATCGAGCACATCGACGAGCCCTACTGGTACGCCCAGGGCGGCGAGCTGAGCCCGGCCGAGTTCGGTCGCCGCTGCGCCCTGCAGCTGGAGGAGAAGATTCTCCAGCTGGGCGCGGACAAGGTGGCCGGCTTCATCGCCGAGCCATTCCAGGGCGCCGGCGGCATGATCTTCCCGCCGGAAAGCTACTGGCCGGAGATCCAGCGCATCTGTCGCCAATACGACGTGCTGCTGTGTGCCGACGAAGTGATCGGCGGTTTCGGCCGCACCGGCGAGTGGTTCGCCCATGAGTACTTCGGCTTCGAACCGGACACCCTGTCGATCGCCAAGGGCCTGACCTCGGGTTACATCCCCATGGGCGGTCTGGTGCTGTCCAAGCGCATCGCCGAGGTCCTGGTGGAGCAGGGCGGAGTGTTCGCCCATGGCCTGACCTACTCCGGGCACCCGGTGGCCGCCGCCGTGGCCTTGGCCAATATCAAGGCGCTGCGCGACGAAGGCGTGGTCAGCCAGGTCAAGAACGACACCGGCCCTTACCTGCAGCGGTGTCTGCGCCAGGTGTTCGGTGATCATCCGCTGGTCGGCGAGATCCAGGGCACCGGCCTGGTCGCCGCGCTGCAGTTCGCCGAAGACAAGGCGAGCCGCAAACGCTTCGCCAACGAGAACGACATCGCCTGGCGCTGCCGCACCATCGGCTTCGAGGAAGGTCTGATCATCCGCTCCACCCTGGGCCGGATGATCATGGCACCGGCCCTGGTGGCCACGCGCGGCGAGCTGAACGAGCTGGTGGAAAAGACCAAGCGTGCGGTGGACCGCACCGCGCAGGAAATTGGTGTGCTCTAACGTACCCAGCCGCCAGCAAGCCCTGTGCCCCCTGCTTGCCGAGGGGCACAGGGCTTGCTGCAAGATCACTACTGTGACTATTGGCGCATCTATACCCGCGTAATCCAGCAAGTGGCGGTCGGCGTGCTGAGCATGGTGGGTTACGGCGCAACTGACCGGGTAACAGTCAATAGCCTTGTGCCAGGCGCCTAACCCACCCTACGGATCTGTCGCAGTGAATGGAGCGTAGTCCGCTTTGAGTACAGGGCTCTGGGCGTACCCGTGAGAGCGTGCCGCGATGGCCAGGCATCCGTTGCCCTGTACGCAGCCAATAGTCTGATTGCCTTATCTGGCGGCGCGCTTCAAGCTAGCCGATTGCTGCTGGGCAGCGGTGCGGATTTCAGGTGATAGAGCGATGACGTCGTTAGGACGAACTACGTTATGGATCATGGTGGGCGGGTCGCTGATCCTCGCCCTGTCGTTGGGTATTCGCCACGGTTTTGGCCTGTTCCTGCCGCCAATGAGTGCCGAGTTCGGCTGGGGGCGCGAGGTGTTCGCCTTCGCCATCGCCCTGCAAAACCTGATCTGGGGCCTGGCTCAGCCCTTTACCGGTGCGCTGGCCGACCGCCTGGGGGCCAAGCGCACTATCATCGTCGGCGGCGTGCTGTACGCCATAGGTCTGGTGTTGATGGGGCTGGCGGACTCGCCCTGGTCGCTGTCGCTGAGTGCCGGTCTGCTGATCGGTCTGGGCCTGTCCGGCACCTCGTTCTCGGTGATTCTCGGCGCAATCGGCCGCGCGGTGCCGATGGAGAAACGCAGCATGGCCATGGGGATCGCCAGTGCGGCGGGCTCGTTCGGTCAGTTCGCCATGTTGCCGGGCACCCTGGGCTTGATCGGCTGGCTTGGCTGGTCGACGGCGTTGTTGGTGCTGGGCCTGCTGGTGGCCCTGATCGTGCCGCTGGCGGGCATGATCAAGGATCACCCGCTACCGGTTGTCGGCCATGAGCAGACCCTGCGTGAGGCGTTGCGCGAGGCCTGTGGTCACTCCGGCTTCTGGTTGCTGTCGCTGGGCTTTTTCGTCTGTGGTTTTCAGGTGGTGTTCATCGGTGTGCATCTGCCGGCCTATCTGGTCGACCAGCACCTGCCGGCGGTAGTCGGCACCACGGTGTTGGCACTGGTCGGGTTGTTCAACGTATTCGGTACCTATTTCGCCGGCTGGCTCGGCGGGCGCATGTCCAAGCCGCGTTTACTCAGCGCCCTGTACCTGGCGCGGGCGGTGGTGATCGCGGCCTTCGTCATGGCCCCGCTGACGACCTGGAGCGCCTATGCCTTCGGGATTGCCATGGGCCTGCTGTGGTTGTCCACGGTGCCCTTGACCAACGGTACGGTGGCGACCCTGTTCGGCGTGCGCAACCTGTCGATGCTCGGTGGCATCGTCTTCTTGTTTCATCAGCTCGGCGCCTTTCTCGGTGGCTGGCTGGGCGGCTATATGTACGATCAAACCGGCAGTTACCAGCTGGTTTGGCAGATATCGATTCTTCTCAGCCTGCTGGCCGCCGCGCTGAACTGGCCGGTGCGCGAGCAGCCGGTGGCGCGACTGCAAGGCGCTGGAGTCGAAGCATGAGTACGCGATATTGGCTGGGCGGCGCGCTGACCCTGGCCGCCGCCGCGCTGCTGGCGCTGGTCTGGTGGGGCTGGCAGCAGGGCGGCCTGGCGTTTTTACAGCTGGGCGTGGGTATCTGCTAGGCGTTGGTCCCTGCTCGTCTGAGACTCCCAAGTCGCGAGCTCGTCACACTCGCACGCTGTTCACCCATCTGGGCGATGGGCCGCTATTTCTCACCTCCTTAGACTCTTGGCACGCCGGACGCAGTCTCCCGGCGTGCCCACAAGAACAATAAAGGAGGCACCCATGCGTCGCGTATTCACTACAGCCCTGGCCACCCTGGCCCTGGTCGGGGCCGCCCAGGCCCAGGCCGGCTACACCCAGACCAAATACCCGATCGTGCTGGTGCACGGCATCACCGGTTTCGACACCATCGGCGGCTTGGTCAATTACTTCCATACCATTCCCTGGAACCTCGAGCGCGACGGCGCCAAGGTGTATGTCGCCAGCGTCGCGGCATTCAACGACAGCGAGCAGCGTGGCGCCGAGCTGGCCCGGCAGATCGTGCCATGGGCCGGCGCCAATGGCGGCAAGGTCAACCTGATCGGCCACAGCCAGGGCTCGCCGACTTCCCGTGTGGCCGCGTCCCTGCGCCCCGATCTGGTGGCCTCGGTGACCTCGATCAATGGCGTCAACAAGGGCTCGAAGGTCGCCGATGTGGTTCGTGGGATCGTCCCGCCGGACGGCGCCATCGAAGGCGGCGCGAATGCCATTGCCGTCGCCTTGGGCGCGGTGATCAACCTGCTGTCCGGCAACAACAACCCGCAAAACGGCGTGGCCGCCCTGGAAACCCTGACCACGCCGGGCACCGCCGCGCTGAACGGTCGTCACCCCTGGGGCGTGAACAACGCCAGCTACTGCGCTAAATCGAGCGAAATGCAGAACGTACGGGGCTACAGCATCCGTTACTTCTCCTGGACCGGTAATGCCGCCTACACCAACATCTTCGATGCGGTCGATCCGTTCCTGGCCATCACCGGCCTGGCCTTCGGCGGCGAGAAAAACGATGGTCTGGTCGGTGTCTGTGCGACCTACCTGGGGCAGGTGCTCGGCGACAGCTACAACATGAACCACGTCGATGCGATCAACCATCTGTTCGGCATTCGCGGCTGGACCGAGCCGGTGTCGCTGTATCGTCAACATGCCAACCGGTTGAAGAACAAGGGCGTGTGATTTTGCTGTGCTTGCGGGCTGCACCGTGCAGCCCGCAACTGGGAGGTTCCATGCCTTTACCCCTGCGTTACCTCGGCCTGGTGGTCGTGCTGGCTGTTAGCGTCGCGGCTGTCACTCTCTATTGGCAGTGGCCGACGCCTGTAGTGCCTGCGAGCAGTACCACCACGGTAACCGTACCGGCCAGCGTAACCGGCGTGCCCAGCCCCATGCTCGGCTCGGCCGCACCTGCCGCGAAAGCGCGCGCCATGCCAGCTCCGCTGGTGCCGGGCATGGCCGATACCGAAGTAGACGGTGAACTGCAGACCGACAGTGCCGGCAACCTGCAACTCGATTTGGCCCTGCGCGATTACTTCGATTATTTCCTCAGCGCTGCCGATCAGGCTGGGCTGGAGGCCTCGGTCGAGGCCTTGCTGGCCGACGCCAACGCGCGCTTGCGGGAGCCGGCGCTGGGACAGCTGATAAGCCTGCTGGGCGATTATCTGGAGTACAAGCGCGCCAGCCTGGCGCTGCTGCAACAACCGCTCAGCGCGCAACAGCAGGCTCGGCCGCAGGACCAGTTGGCCACCCTGCAACAGGCGTTCGATAGCCTGGCGCAGCTGCGTCGGGGCCACTTCTCGGCCGGCGCAGTGGAGGCATTGTTTGGCGCCGAGGAAGCCTATGCGCGCTACACCCTCGACAGCCTGGCCGTGCACAATCGCGACGATCTCAGCGCGCCGGGCAAGGCCGAGGCGCAGGAACGTTTGCGTGAGCAACTGCCCGACGCCCTGCGCGCCAGCGAAGAGCGGCAGAGCCTGGCCCTGGCGCAACAGGCGCAGAGCGAGCGGCTGTGGCGCGAAGGGGCGAGCGAGCAACAGGTGCGCCAGTTCCTCAGCCTGACTTATGATCCTGCGACGGTCGAGCGTCTGCTCGTCGAGCAGCGCAACGAGCGAGCCTGGCAGCAGCACTACGCGGCGTATCGGCAAGAGTTGGCCAGCCTGCAAGGCAATGGCCTGAGCCCGACCGACCGGCAGCGCGAGCAGCAGCGCCTGCGTCAGCGTTTGTTCAGCGCCGAAGACCAGCACCGAGTGGACACCTATGACGCGATTGCCGCCAAGCAGCAGGACACCGCCAACCCCGAACTCTGAGTTCGCCGTCAGCCCTCTCGGCCTGTCGCCTGATGGGGCGCGCCGGCCGGAGCCCTGGTTGGCCCCGACGTTGGCCGGCGGCAGCCGATGACTCTGGAGCAGGAGGAACGCCTGCTGCTGGCGCAGCAGCGTCGTGGCTATAACCGATTGCAGTTCGCCCCCGTACTGGAGCAGGGCTTTGTCGAGCACCGGGTGCAGCGTATGCGTCGGCGGCTGCTGTTGATCGCCAGTACGGCGATTGTCTTTCAACTGATCTATACCGGTCTCGACCTGGCGCTGATGCCGCTGGCGGTCAGCCTGTCGGTCATGCCGTTGCGCCTGCTGGGTATCCTCGTGGTCCTGCTGGCGGTCGTCTATTGCCGGCGCCCACAGAGCCCGCCGCGTCGCGCGTTGCTTGCCTACACCGGCGCCTATGCGCTGAATGGCGCCTGCGTTGCGTTGATCGTTCACCTGTGTTGGGCCCAGGGCGTGGCCATGCCCTATGACGGCCTGTTCCTGATAGTGCTGTTCGGCTATGTGCTGCTCGGCGTGTCGTACCGCGCCGTGAGCCTGGCCGCTTGGGGCTTCTGTGCGCTGTTTCTGCTGCTCGGTCTGTGGTTGACCGAAGCGGGTGCCGCGCTGGCTTATCAGGCCTTGTTTCTGCTCTGCGCCAACCTGATCGGCAGCGGCGGCGCCTATCTGCAAGAGCACGGCCAACGCGGTGCCTGGCTCAATCTGCGCCTGCTCGATCTGGCCCGCCAGCGCGCCGAAACCGATGACGCGCGCAAGTTGCGCCTGCTGGCTGCCGCCAGCCATGACCTACGCCAACCGCTGAATGCCATGGGGCTGTACGCCCAGCACCTGCTGGAGCAAAGCCAGGAGCCGAGTCTGCATCGCGTCAGCGGCCAGTTGGCAACCTCGGTGGAGCAACTCAGCCGCTTGTTGCAGTCGATGCTGGATTACACCCGCCTGACCTTGCCCGGCGGCGTGCAGGTGAACGCCGAGGTCTTTGCCCTGCGTCCGCTGCTCGAGCGCTTGAGCGGCGAGGCGCGGCATGAAGCGCGGGTGCAGGGCGTCGATTTGGAGCTGCACTGCACTGAGCTGTGGGTACGCAGCGACCCTCTGTTGCTCGAGCGGATGCTGCGCAATCTGCTGAATAACGCCTTGCGCCATGCCCGGGCGGGACGGGTGTGGATCGGTGCGCGGGAAGATGCCGGCGGGGTGCTGCTGGAGGTGGCCGACGATGGTCGTGGTTTGACGGCAGAGGAACAGACGCGGGTCTTCGAGGAATTCAGTCAGTTGGATAATCCGGGGCGCAATGCCGAACGCGGCCTGGGCTTGGGCCTGGCCATCGTCCAACAGCTGGCAACCTTGCTGGAGCATCCGCTGCAACTGCATTCCAGTCCGGGGCAGGGCGCGCGCTTTACGCTGCGGCTGCCGTTCGCCGCGGCGGGGGAACGGCCGCCCGCCGTGGCGGTTGGCGCTGCGCTGAACGGTCGGGTGTTGCTGCTGGAAGACGATGACGCCGGGCGCGAGGCGCTGTCCGGCTTACTGCGCCGCTGGGGTTGTCAGGTGTGGGCCTGCGCCGATCTGGATGAGGCCTTGCTGTGTCTGCCGCAGGCGGCGCCACAGCTGCTGCTCAGCGATTATCGACTGGCGGCGCAGGAGGATGGTCTGCGTGCCATCGAGCGGCTGCGCGAGGAGGCTGGACGAATGTTGCCGGCGCTGCTGATCAGCGCCGACCTTACGCCCGAGTTGCAGGAACGCTGCATCCCCGCGCACGTCACCCTGCTCGGCAAGCCGTTGCTGCCCGCGCGTTTGCGTCAGGCGCTGATGATCTT
>JBFKAF010000133.1:0-7690 GCA_041621735.1 Pseudomonas sp. | reverse complement strand
AGAAAGATGGCCTGGCGGTCGATCCAGCCTGCCGCGGTGGTTTGCCATTCCCGATCCCTACCAGCGGTAACGAGGTGATCTGGAACCAGCAACTGCGCTACAAGATCGGCACTGGTTACAGCACCACCTCGTCCTCCAATAGCTGGGTCATCGACACCAACGGTCAGGTGACCAAGGCTGCCGAACAGTCCACCTTCGAGGAAACGCCGTACTACCAAGTGACGCAGGCTGACCGTGATCCAATGGTCTATGCCCGGGTGTTCTCGCGCAATGACTACCCGGCACGTCGTTCCGGTGAAGTGGTCGTGCTCAGCGACTACCTCGATCCACTGGCCAAGCCGCGTCGCGCCTTCAGTTACACGCCGGGGCAGCGCCGGGTCAAACTGGCCCCGGAGTTTGCCTTCGATACACCCGTGGCCAGCCAGGGCGGCGTAACCCTGTTTGACGAGCTGCAGATGTTTTCCGGCAGCCAGGAGCGCTTCGACTACAAACTGGTGGGCCGCAAGGAGATGTACATCCCCTATAACGCCTACAAGTTCTACTTCGATTGCAAGCAGGACAACCAGTTTCTCGAGAACCATGCCAATCCAGAGTGCGAACGCTGGGAGCTGCACCGTGTATGGGTCGTCGAGGCAACGCTCAAGCCCGGCAAGCGTCACGTTTACAGCAAGCGCACCTACTACCTTGACGAGGACACCTTCGGCGTAGGCTTGTATGACGCCTGGGACAAGAGCGATGTCCTGTATCGCGCGATGTTCCTCAGCGGTGTGCAGATATACGACAAGGACATTCCCTACAACGTCAAGAACGTCATCTATGACTTCAACAAGGGCATGTACGCCCTGGTCAACGATGCCCTGAAAGGTGGCTACAAGTTTGTCGACAAGCCACTTTCCGAGCGCGAGATGAAGCCCGAGGCGATCGTATCCCGGGTAACTCAACGCTAATGCGATAAGGCGTAGGCGACACGACGCGAAGGCACGTGTCGCCTACCAGCACTTACGTTCTACAAACAGAGGTGCACTCGTTCGCTAACACGCTGAGCGAGTCGCAACCTCTGCGTGGTTGAGGATAAAAATAATGATTGGCCGCGATTCTGAGATGTTCCGCCTGCTGCGGGACTCTTTACTGCTATGTCGCCTGCCGTATGGCTCGAGGCTGCTTGGCGCCGCGTTGTTTGCCGGCGTGCTGGCAATCGCGCCAGCCCAGGCGGCATCGACCGCTGCGTTCGATTCGTTGCGCGAACAGGCACCGCAATTCGACCCGCGTCTTCCAGCGCCGGTAATAGGCGTGGCGCGTGCGGGCGATGATCTGATCAGCGTTGGCCCGCGAGGGTTGATTCAACGCTCCTCCGATGCCGGTAAAAGTTGGCTGCAGGTGCCGAGTCCGGTTTCCAGCGACTTGGTCCAGGTCCGCTTTCGTGATGCTCAGCATGGCTGGATAGTCGGTCATGACTCGGTCTTGCTGCACAGCAATGACGGTGGTCGCAGTTGGAAGGTACAGCTGGACGGTCGCAGTCTGTTGAGCTTGCTGCGCGAAGTGTATGGCCAGCGTGCCGACAATGGTGATCAAGCGGCGGAGGACATGCTGGGCGAAATCAGTCTGGCGATGAGTACGGCGGCAAATCCGGATGTGTTGGCCTCGCCTCTGCTGGATGTGCTGTTCGATGCTCGCGGCAACGGCTTCGTCGTCGGCGCTTTCGGCATGATCCTGCACAGCAGCGACGACGGTGCGACTTGGGAACCCTGGATCGAGCGGACCGCTAATGATCGGCGCATGCACCTGTATGCCCTTGCCGAGCATCAGGGCGAATTTTTCGTCAGTGGCGAACAGGGCGTGCTCATGCGCCAGGACCAGTCTTCCGGTCGCTTCGTCATGTTGACAACCCCCTACACCGGCACCTTCTTTGGGGTGCGCGGGTTCAGCGACCTGCTGGTGGTGTATGGCCTGCGCGGCAATCTGTTCGTGAGCCGCAATCAGGGGCAGGACTGGCAGAAAGTCAGGACCGGCCTGAAGAGCAGTCTGGTCAGTTCAGTCGAGCACGATGGTCAGCTGATATTGGTCGGCCAGAATGGCGAGATGGTCGCCATGGACCGCCGCAGCCTGGAGGTGAAGCCTCTGCAAGCGGCAAGGGCCGGGGAGGTGTTTGCAGCCAGTGCGACTTCCAAGGCCAATGAGCTGGTAGTAACCCGTTATTCCGGCGCTAAGGTCGTCGAGATCGCCAAGGCAAAATGATTCGCCGGCACGATCCCTCAATGAGTGAGCAGACATGGTAGAGCAAAAGTACAACAGCGGAATGCCGGTGATTCCGAACCTGGCGGACTTCGACAAGTCGTCCGGTGGGCTGCTTGAGCGGATTATTTTCAGTAACCGTATGCTGGTTGTGGTTGCTTGCCTGCTCGCTACGCTCGTGCTCGGCTTTTTTGCTACTCGACTCGAGGTCAATGCCAGCTTCGAGAGGATGATTCCCAGCTCCAGCCCTTACATCAAGAACTACCTGGCCTATAAGGACCAGCTGCCGGGTCTGGGTAACAGTATCCGGGTGGTGGTCGAGAACAAGCAGGGTGATATCTACGACCCTGAATATTTGCAGGCGCTGCAGGAGGTCAACGACACGCTCTACCTGATTCCCGGCATCGATCGTTCCTGGATGAAATCCTTGTGGATGCCGATCGTACGCTGGAAGGAAGTCACCGAGGTTGGTATCGATGGCGGCGCGGTGATGCCGGCGGACTACGATGGCAGTGAGGCCTCGATCAATAGCTTGCGACGCAACATTGGCCGTGCAGGCATCATCGGTAGTCTGGTTGCCAATGACGCGACTTCGAGCATGATCGTCGCGCCCTTGCTCGAGATCCATCCACAGACCGGTCAGCCGCTTAATTCCGGTGAGTTTTCCACCCAGTTGGAAGAACAGATCCGCTCGCTGCAAAGCGACAAGATCGGCATTCACATCGTCGGCTTCAGCAAGCTGGTGGGCGACCTGATCGACGGTCTGTATGCGGTGATGATGTTCTTCGGCATCTCGGTATTGATCGCAGCGCTGTTTGTCTATTTCTATACCCGCTGCCTGCGCAGCACGATTTTGCTGGTAAGCATCGCCGTGGCCGGGGTGATCTGGCTGCTGGGGTTGATGCAGTTGTTGGGCTATGAGCTGGATCCCTATTCGATCCTGGTGCCGTTTCTGATCTTTGCGATCGGCCTGTCGCATGGCACGCAGAAGATGAACGGCATTCTTCAGGACATCGGTCGCGGTACGCATAAGTACGTGGCCGCCCGCTATACCTTCCGCCGTTTGTTCCTCACCGGGCTGACCGCCCTGTTGACCAATATCGTCGGTTTCGCGGTATTGGTGATCATCGACATTCCGGTGATCCGCGACCTGGCCATTACCACTAGCATCGGTGTGGCGGTGCTGATCTTCACCAAGCTGCTGCTGATCCCGGTGGCGCTGTCCTATATTGGCGTGAGCAAGAAGGCTGCACGTATAGCCATCGAGAAGGACCGCGCCGGCGAGCAGAACCGCAGCTTTCTGGGGCATGTCTGGCACGGGCTCGATCGGTTCACCGAGCGCCCTTGGGCCACCGTGGTGATCGCTCTGTCGGTGGTCGTGACGTTGATTTGTGGCGTGGTGATGCTGGACCTCAAGATCGGCGATCTCGATCCCGGTGCGCCCGAGCTGCGTCCCGATTCGCGCTACAACCGCGACAGTGCCTACATCACCGAACATTACGGGCTGTCCAGTGACCAGTTCGTGGTGATCATGAAAACCAATGAGGACAGCTGCCGGCTTTATAACTCGCTTCAGGCCATGGATCGCCTGGCCTGGCACCTGCAACAGACCGAGGGCGTGCAGACCACCAGTTCGCTGGCCGAAACCGTGCGCTTCGTCACCTCGGGCATGGCCGAGGGCAGTCCGAAGTGGCTGACCATCAGTCGCGACCAGGCGATCACCAACTCGTCGGTGGACGCCGCGATGATCTCGTCGCCCGGCATCACCAACCAGCAGTGCTCGGTCACGCCACTGATCGCCTATCTGGCGGACCATAAGGCCGATACCTTGAGCCGCGTGCTGCAGGTCGCCGAGAACTTCGCCGCCCAGAACAATACCGCGGCGGATGCCGAACAGCCGATTCAGTTTCTCCTGGCTGCCGGCAATGCCGGAATCGAGGCGGCCACCAATATCGAGGTGGAGAAGGGCATCGTCACCATGTACCTCGCGGTGTATGGCGCCACGGCGTTGCTCTGCATGCTCACCTTCCGCAGCTGGCGTGCCACTGTGGTCGCGCTGATCCCGCTGATCATGACCACCATCATCTGCAAGGCCCTGATGGTCTGGCTGGGGATCGGCCTCAAGGTCGCGACCTTGCCGGTAATCGCGGTGGGTGTCGGAGTCGGTGTCGACTATGCGCTCTATCTGCTCAGCGTGCAGCTCGCGGTCCAGGAACGCGGTGGCTCGCTGGCGATTGCCTATCGCCGCTCGCTGGATTTCACCGGGCGAGTGGTGGCGCTGATCGGCCTGACCATGGCCGCGGGTGTCATCACCTGGGCCTGGTCACCGATCAAGTTCCAGGCCGACATGGGCATCCTGCTGACCTTCATGTTCCTCTGGAACATGCTCGGCGCCCTGATCCTCATCCCGGCGCTGTCGCATTTCCTGCTCAACTCGAAGACGGCTGTCACCGACGCGGAGCCCCTCGACATCGACGACGCCCAGCCTGCGCGCAAGCAAGCCGACAGCCAGGCCCAGGTGGTTACAGCTCATTGACCGGATGCGCCGCTCGGGCGGCGTAATCCACTGACTTATCGGCCAGGGCAGTGCCATGGCCAGCTATTGGAGGGAGAGTGCTATGTTCGAATTGTTGATGAGTGCCGACATGATGGTTCCGGATCCCGACGGGATGACGGAAAAGCTGGTGGACAAGCTCGGTATCTACAAACACGAGCGCTGGCGTCAGGCGTTCGACAACCACCCCTACATCGCGCACTTCCTGCGCGTGCACAAGTCGTTGGCGGTGTCGCCGACGCGTATCGAGCCGCAGTGGCACCTGGATCTGCCGAATCCGGGCGACCCGCTGTTCCATGACTTTCTCGAAAGCCTGAAGGACTTCCAGGGCCATCATCGACCGATGATTACCCACTCCATCGTTCTGGCGCTGCATGGCGACAAGTTCGACGCCCTGGTGGACAAACTGATGCGCCGCCGCCTGCCGTTCCGCATGGCCCAGCGTACACCGGAAATGCCCTTCGACCGCCTCTGGCTCGGTGCGACTCCGGAACAGCCCTATTACCGGCCCACGGTCGATGGTGGGCTGTGCATCGAGATCATGCCCACCGAGCCGCTGCAGATGCCGGCGGAAACCTACGCCCTGCCGCCGGCCCAGCCGCGCGACCTGAAGCCGGGCGACATGGTGCGGGTGACCGCGCGCGGTTTCCTGGTGCGCGACCTCGACGAAACCCTGCGCACGGTGTCGACCAATCTCGATTGGGAGCCAAGCGGTCCGGTAGAAAACATTCGTAGCGAGGGCTATCGCCGCGCACGCATGGGCTTCACCGTCGCCAATAGCGCGACCCTGGATATCATCGAAGCCACTTACTGGAACACCGATGCCGGTCACTACGTAAACAACTGGGGTCCAGGCCCTTACTACATCCGCATCGGGGTCAACGACCTGGCCGCCAAGGCCGAGGATCTGCGCGCCCGCGGCACGGCCTTCGAGTGGATCGAGTCGTCCGAGGCGGTCGGTGGCAAGTCACTGATCAAGATCGATCCGCAGGAACTCGACGGCCAGGTCTTCGAGTTCGAGGAGTGTCCCGTATGAATGCCGATAGCAGCCAACAGTTGCCCTTGGTGATTAACGAGGCGGTACGCGTCGAGCGCGATGCGGCGGTTGGCTGGGTCGTGCTGACCCGGCCGGGGCAGATCAACGCGATCAACGACCAGATTCGCCAGGGCGTGCCAGAGGCCCTGGCGCTGCTGGACCAGGACCCGCAGGTGCGCGTCATCGTCATCCGTGGCGAAGGCGAGCGTGGCTTCTGCGCCGGCGCCGACATCAAGGAACGGCGTGGCGCGGAGACCTCCCTGCAGGTGCGCCAACGTATGCAGCGGGCTCGCTGGATCGAGTCGCTGGATCAGGTTGCCAAGCCAATCATTGCCGCGATCCACGGTTACTGCATGGGCGGCGGCCTGGAGCTGGCGCTGGCCTGCGATATCCGCTTCGCGTCGCCGAATGCGATTTTCGCCCTGCCGGAAACCGGCCTCGGCTTGATCCCCGGTGGTGGTGGCACCCAGCGTCTTTCCCGGGTGGTGGCAGCCGGACGCGCTCTGGATATGCTGCTTTCCGGTGACCGAATGAATGCAGAGGAAGCCCGGCAGATCGGTTTGATCAGCCGCTTGGCCAGCGATGCCGCAAGCTTGTTGAGCGAGGTGGCGGAGTTCGCCCAACGCATCGCCAGTAAGCCGCCGATGGCCTCGTTGTACGTCAAGAGGGCCGCGCGCGCCTCGCTGGAACTGGACCTGAAGAGTGGTCTGGACCTCGAACTGGACCTGTTTGCCTTGCTGGCCACTACCCAGGACGCGAAAGAGGCCGCCAGTGCCTTCAGTGAGAAACGTGCGCCGCGCTTCACCGGTGAGTGAAGCGTTTCCCCGCTTGAACGACAACAAGAGAGAACCAGCATGACAACAGGAAAACTGGATGGCCGCGTCGCCATCATCACCGGTTCGGGCGGCGGCCTGGGTGCTGAGTGCGCCCGCGTGCTGGCTTCCCACGGCGCGCAGATTGCGGTCGTCGATATCAATGGCGAGGCCGCACAGCAGGTCGCCGAGTCGATCGTGGCGCAGGGCGGGCAGGCCATTGGCCTGTCCACCGACGTGTCCTCCGAAGAGTCGGTCGAGGCCATGGTCGCGGCGGTGGTCGAGCGTTTCGGGCGCATCGATATCCTGCACAACAACGCGGCTGTTCTGGATGTAGAGCAACGCCAGCGCGACCGCGATATCTGCAACCTGGACATGGCCGCCTGGGATCGGGCCATCGCGGTGAACCTGCGGGGCGCGGTGTTGTGCTGCAAATACAGCATTCCAGTGATGCTCAAGCAGGGTAAAGGCTCGGTGATCTTCGCCACCTCGGGACTGGGCGTGCAGGGCGATCTTTCCCTGACCGGCTATGCCACCTCCAAGGCGGCGCTGATCATGTTGCCGCGGCTGATCGCCGCTCAGTACGGCAAGCAGGGCATCCGCGCCAATGCCGTGCAGATCGGCCTGGCACCGGCGGAGAACGCGCATGATTCCATGCCCGCGCAATTGCTGGATATCCTGCGCGACAACCACATGACTCCGGAACTGGGGACGCCCCGCGAGATCGCCAACGTCGTGGCGTTCCTGGCGTGCGACGAGTCGTCGTTCGTTACCGGCACTACCCTGGTGGCGGACGGCGGCTTCAGCAGCCACACGCCCTCGTTGGTGGCGATGCGCGACTTCTTCCAGAAGTCGGGTCGGGGCGGCATGTGATTGGTTGCTGCTGACTGGGTCAGTGAGCCGGGTAGGGTGTTTTTTACCCGGCTGCTTGAGGCGTTTACGCCGGGTTGGGAGCGCGGCTGATGCTCGACACGATGAAGTCGACCGAGTGCTGCCGCCACAGCTGCATGCCCTGCGTAGAGCGCGTATCGACACCTACCAGCACCGACATGGAGT
>JBFKAF010000132.1:0-7720 GCA_041621735.1 Pseudomonas sp. | reverse complement strand
GCACAGCATGATCGGCAGCATCATCCAGCCGCCAGCTTTGACCAGTTCCCACACGGTGGCACATCCCCTTTGGAAAAGTGGCGCCACTCTAGCATAGGGTCACCTCAGCGCCGACCGTCACCGTTCTCATTTTTCCCGCCAGAATCGCTCGTGCTGACGCAAACCCTGGCCCGCGGCAAAGGCGCCCAACTGCACACGCAGGGCACCCCGCTCAACCGTGTCATAGATCTTTGCGGAGACCTCCTCATAGCGAGCGAGCACCGTGGGATGCGGATGACCGAAGCTGTTGTGCTGCCCACGCGAGATCAGCACCGCACGCGGCGCGACCGCCTGCACAAATGCCGGCGAGGACGAGCTGCGACTGCCATGATGCGGCGCCAGCAGCCAATCGGCGCGCACATCCAGGCCGCTGTCGAGCAACGCCCGCTCGGCACGGCTATCGATATCACCGGTCAGCAGCATGCGCTCCCCGGCGGCTTCGACCAGCAATACACAGGAGGCCTGGTTCGCATTACTCGCCTCAGCCCAGCGCCAGGTACTGAAACGCACACCATCCCACTGCCAGCTTCGGCCTGCCTCACAGGCGTGCGCCTGCAGCACGGCAGGCAAGGCTGCCGGCTCACCACTCAGCACTCGCTCGATCGCCATGCCCCGCTGAATCGCGCGAGCACCACCTGCGTGGTCATTGTCGGAGTGACTGATCAGCAGCAGATCGAGTCGGCGCTCATCCAGGCCGCGCAAGCTCGGCAGCACCACTCGTTCGCCGACATCAAAATCGCCAAAACGCGGCCCCGCGTCATATAACAGTGTGTGCCCATGGGTACGCAGCAATACCGCCAGTCCCTGCCCGACATCCAGCACCCACACTTCGGCCTGGCCAGGTACGGGGCGTTGCTGCGGGGTGTAAAACAGCGCAAGCAATAAAAGCCCGCCCAGGCTGCGCAGTGGCACCCCCGCCGGCAATAACAGCAGCACAGCACCCAGCGCACACAGCAACCAGGACCACAGCGGCAGTGCGCTGGGCTGCCAGGCCGGCAGCCAGTCGGCGATCCGCGCCAACAGCATGAACAACAGATCGAGCAGCCCGCCAGCCACCCACAACAGCGCCTCACCCACGCCGAACAACGGCAATAGCAGGGTTCCCAGCAGCGCCAGGGGCACAACCATCAAACCAACCCAAGACACCGCAATCAAATTGGCTATTGGTCCACTGGCGCTAACCGGTAACCCCAGGGCCAACAGCAGCGGCAACAATCCCACAGCCATCGCCCATTGCGCTCGCCCCAGCGTCTGCCACCAGGTCCAGGCGCCCAGACGACCACTGAAAATCAGTATAAGCAGCGCCACTGCGCCAAAGGACAACCAGAAACCCGGTTGTAGCCCGGCCAAGGGATCCAACAGCAGGACCACAACCAACGCCACCAGCAACGGTAAACCGACGCCCAGGTGGCGAAATCGCCAACGCCAGAGCAGCACCAGACCGACCATCATGCAGGCCCGTCGGACCGGAACCTCAAAGCCCGCCAGCATCCCGTACCCCAGTGCGCCGGCAAAAGCCAAGACGCAGGCACAAGGCAGCCAAGGCCACGCTTTCGGCCACCACCCCAAGCGGGCCAGGCCAGCAATCAGGCCATACAACAACCCCGCCATGAGGCCGATATGCTGACCGGAAATCACCAATAAGTGCACCGTACCGGTGTCTTGCAGCACTCGCCAATCGGCCACCGAAAGCCCCGAGCCATCACCCAGCACCAATGCCGCCAGCGCCCCCTCACGACCATGCGCCGGACTCTCGAGCATGCGTCGACGCACGCTGTCGCGCCAAGCGCCGGGACCAGTCGCGGCGGCCAACCGAGTTCCCGTTTTAACCGTGCCGGTGGCACCGATGCGCTGTGCCAGCAACCAGGCCTCGTAATCGAAAGCATGGGGGTTGACCAGGCCATGCGGACGCTTCAGCCGTACCGCCAGCCGCCAGGTTTCGCCGGCGCGCAACTCGGGCCCGCCATACCAGGCCAGCCTTAGCCGCTCGGGCAACTTGGCCCGACGCGAGATAACCTCCTGCAACTGAAAACGCACAACGCCATCGCCTACTTCCGGCAAGTCGACTATCTGACCCTGCAACCACAGGGTGCGACCATCCAGTTGCACGGCCAGGCGATCATCCAACGCCGATTGCGCGCAGAGGCACGCCCAACTGAAGCCGAAGAGAAAAAAAGCCACGGGATAGCCGCGCAACGGCAACAACAGCAGACCGATTATCGGCAGCAGATATAACAACCAGACAGGCGGCAGCGTCGGTAAAAAACGCAGCAGTAACATACCTAGCACCAGCGCCAGCATCCCTATGCGCATCGCCACACACTCCTTGTGCTTGCATCCGCGGACACGGCCAACGGCCTGCATTCGCTTATCTGCTGTCACAAAGTGTGAAAGCAGACTGCCATGAATCTGTGCATAATATTGACGCTGTTAGCCTGCCAGAGAGCCCCCATGCCGCGTCGCTTATTCAAGCGCTACATGCCCAACCCCGACCGCATCAAGGACAGCAAGTCCCTGCGGTTTCTTGGCGCGCTAATACACGACCCCAATCTCTGGCACCTCAATCGTCACTCCGTCTCTCGCGCCATGGCTATCGGCCTGTTCTGGGCGATGATCCCCATGCCCCTGCAAATGCTCGCCGCCGCCACCATGGCCATTCCCGCACGAGCCAACTTACCGATTTCCATTGGTCTGGTTTGGCTGACCAATCCGGTCACCATGCCGCCGGTGTTTTATTGCAGCTACAAGTTCGGCGCCTGGATGACCAACACACCCACCCTGCAGATGCCCGAACACATCAGCCTGAGCTGGGTCGGCCAGGTGATGCAAAGCCACTGGCAGCCACTCTACCTGGGTTCCCTGGTGCTGGGACTGATCTTCGCGCTGCTGGGTTACCTGGCCACCAACAGCTACTGGCACTGGTGGGTGCGGCATAACTGGCGCAAGCGCCAGGAAGCGCGCCGTAATCGCGCCAACAAGGATTGAAACGAAAAAGCCGTTACTGAGTAACGGCTTTTTCTTGCAGAGAGACTAGCTCACTCGTAGCGCAAGGCCTCGGCCGGCTGGATACGCGATGCACGCCAGGAAGGATACAGCGTGGCGAGAAAGCTCAAGACCAGGGCCGCCGTGCAGATCAACAGCACATCCGGGACCTGCAACTCCGACGGCAGGTTGTTGATGAAGTACACCTCGGAGCTGAGCACCTGCTGACCGATCGAGCGCTCCAGCCAACCGACCAGTTGACTGACATTCAATGCCGCCAGCACCCCCAGCAGGCCACCGATCAGCGTACCGATCACGCCTATCACCGTGCCCTGCACCATGAAAATCCCCATGATCTGTCGGGGCGTCGCACCCAGGGTACGCAGGATGGCGATATCGGCGCCTTTATCGGCCACCACCATGATCAAGGTGGCAATAATGTTGAATGCCGCCACCGCCACGATCAACAACAGCAACAAGCCGATCATGGTCTTCTCCATCTTCATCGCACTGAACAGGCTGCCCTGGGTCAAGGTCCAGTCGCTGGCGTGGTAGCCCTCCCCTAGCCCCGCAACCACTGCGGAGGAGACCTGCGGCGCCTGGTAAAGGTCTTGCAACTTCAGACGCACGCTCTGCACCTGCCCCGGCTGCATGCGCTGAATCTGCGCGGCATCGGCGACATTAATCAGCGCCAGCGAACTGTCCAGCTCGGCACCGACCTTGAAAATACCGACCACATTGATCCGTTGCATGCGCGGGGTGATGCCGCCGGGTACCGAGCTGACTTCCGGCACGATCAGCGCCAGTTTGTCGCCTACTTTCAGTTGAAAGCGCCGCGCGGTGATCTCGCCGATCACCACACCGAACTCACCCGCCTGCAGATCCGCCAGGCGTCCCTGCACCATGTGATCGCCAATAATCGAGACCTTCGGCTCCAGCTCGGGATCGATGCCGTGCAGCTGAATCGGTTGCATCGCGCCCCGGTAGGAGAGCATGCCCTCCAACTCGGCAAACGGTACCGCAGCCACCACCTGCGGGTTTTCCCTGGCGGCGGCCGCCACCACCGACCAGTCATCCAGCGGTTGCACCCCGGCGATACTGGCATGCGGCACCATGCCGAGAATCCGCGCACTCATTTCCTTCTGAAAGCCGTTCATCACCGACAGCACCACGATCATCGCCAAGACGCCCAAGGCGAGGCCGATCATCGAGGTCAGCGAAATAAAGGAGATGAAATGATTACGCCGTTTCGCCCGGGTGTAGCGGGTACCGATAAAGATACTCAGAGGGCGGAACATCAGGCGGCCACCAACTTGCCGTCTTCCAGGCGCAACACCCGGTCCATCTGCTGGGCCAGTTGCAAGTCGTGAGTGACCACCAGAAAGGCGGTCTGCGACGAACTGCTCAGCTCCTTCATCAAGTCCTGAATACCCTGCGCGGTATGGTGATCGAGGTTGCCGGTTGGTTCATCCAACATTACCAAGCCTGGTCGATTGACCAACGCCCGGGCAATCGCCACACGCTGGCGCTCGCCACCGGACAGCTCCGCCGGCTTGTGCGTCAGGCGATGGCCAAGCCCGACACGCTCGAGCAACTGCGTCGCACGCTGCCGGGCTTCGACAATCGCCGTACGCCCGATCAGCAGCGGCATGCAGACGTTCTCCAAGGCACTGAACTCTGGCAGCAGGTGATGAAACTGGTAAACGAAGCCCAATGCGCGATTGCGCAGCAAACCGCGTTGCTTTTCATTCAGCGCCGACAGCTCTTCACCGGCCAGCCAGACGCTGCCCGTAGTGGGCGTATCCAGGCCGCCGAGCATGTTCAGCAAGGTACTCTTGCCCGAGCCCGAGCTGCCGACAATCGCGATCCGCTCGCCGGGATGCAGCTCAAGCGTCAAGCCATCCAGCACCACCACCGATTGCGGGCCTTCTTCATAGCATTTGCCGAGGTTGCGACAACTCAGAACGGCCTGATCCTGCTTCACTAGGTCACCCATAACTTGATTATTCATAACGCAGTGCCTCCGCAGGCTGGGTGCGCGCCGCACGCCAAGCCGGATAAAGGGTCGCGAGAAAACTTAGAACCAAGGCGGCGCCGCACACCAGCAGCACATCCTCCAGCATCAGCTGGGAAGGCAGGTAATCGATGAAATACACATCGGCGTTGAGAAACTTCATGCCCAGGGCTCGCTCCAGGGCGGCGATACCGGCGCTGACATTAAGCGCCGCACCGATCCCCAGGAGCGCGCCGAGCGCCGTGCCGAACACTCCGATCACGGTACCCTGGACCATGAAGATCGCCATGATCTGCCCCGGCGTCGCCCCCAGGGTGCGCAAAATGGCGATGTCACCTTTCTTGTCGGTGACCACCATGACCAGGGTCGAGATGATGTTGAAGGCGGCCACCGCAACGATCAGCAGCAGAAGCAGACCGATGATGGCCTTCTCCATGCGAATCGCCTGATACAGGTTGCCGTGGGTACGCGTCCAGTCACGCGCATAAAAATCGCCATCGCCGAGGCTCTTCGCCAACTCCCAGGCGGTTCTGGGTGCCTGGAACAGGTCGGCGAATTTCAGCCGTATACCCTGCACTTGCTCGGCCTGCCAGCGCTGCAGGCGGGCCAGGTCCTGTACATGGGCCAAGGCCAGGTAGCCATCGATCTCGCCGGCGCCGACATGGAAAATGCCGACCACGGTGAAGCGCTTGAGCCTGGGGAACATCCCGGCGGGCGTCACCGTGACCTCCGGGGCGACGAAGGTGAGCTTGTCGCCGAGACCAACCCCCAGCTTGGCAGCGGCCTTATCGCCGATCACCATACCGAACTCACCCGGCTCGAGCTCTTGCAGGCGCCCTTGCTGGAAGAAGTCACCAATGATCGAGACCTTCGCCTCCTCTTGCGGATCGATCGCATTGATCAGCACTTTCTGCACCTTGCCCTCATGCGTGAGCAGGCCCTGCATCTGGCTGAACGGTGCCACCGCCAACACCTGCGGGTGCTGCAGAGCGTCACTGGCGAGACTGCGCCAGTCAGCAATAGGCGTAGCGCTTTCCACGGTGGCGTGCGGCACCATGCCGAGCACACGGGTACGCATCTCATGATCGAAACCGTTCATCACCGACAGCACCACGATCATCACCAGCACGCCGAGTGCCAGACCGATCATCGAGGTCAGGGAAATGAAGGAGACGAAATGGTTGCGGCGTTTGGCGCGCGTGTAGCGCGTACCAATAAATACGAACAAGGGTTTGAACATGGCGGAGGCTGATTCGCGGGAAAGAGGAACGTCCTTGTGGCGGGGCTAGGCAAGCAGCTTTACACTCAGACCACCACTGCTGCCATGGGTTCGCCATGCCGACTCAAGATGAAGATGATCGCCGCGAATACTATCGTATCGACGACACTATCGCACTGGAATTCACCCCCCTGTCCGCTGCCGACGCACTGGCCAGTGATGAGCTGCACGACAGCTCTCCGCTGTTTAACCTGCTCAGCGAGTTGCACCTGATGGACTTCGAGTCGCAGCATTTGCTGCGGCATATCAGCGAACGCGATCGCACCCTGGCCAACTACCTGAAAGTCGTCAACAAGCGTATCGACCTGCTCGGCCAAGCCGTGGCACTTAGCCTGATGCGTGATATTGGCTCACCCAGGCAGGTTACGCTGTCCGAAGGCGGAGTCAGCTTCAACAGCCCACACCGCATCGCCATCGACAGTCACCTGGCAATTAAGATCGTTCTGATGCCACAGGCACTGGGACTGCTGTTGCGGGCCAAGGTGATCCATTGCCGCCCCCTCGCCGACGAGCAATTCGAAATCGGTACTGAGTTCGAAGCGTTGACCGACGCACAGCGCCAGTTGCTGGCCCGGCATATCCTACAAAAGCAGGCACTGGAACGCCGCCAGGCCCGCGAGCAACCCTCCCCCTCTTGACGAGAGAGCCCGTATGCCACGTCTGCCTGCCCTGTTCATGCTCCTATGGCTGCCGCTGACCGCGAGCGCAGAGTCCTTGCAAATCCCCCTCGGCGAGCAAGGCGCCGCGACCCTCCAGTTACCCCAGCGCGGCGAATCACGCCGCGCGGTGCTGGAACGCTTCGGCCTGGCCGACGAAGAACACCCGACGATCGGCCAACCGCCAATCACCCGCTGGGATTACCGCGAGTTCAGCGTGTACTTCGAGTACGACCATGTAATCGACAGCGTGCGCCATCATCAACCGCGTGCCGCCATGCCCGTTAAGGAACAACCATGACCCTGATTTATGGCCATCGAGGAGCAAAAGGCGAAGCACCGGAAAACACCCTGGTCAGCTTCCAGAAATGCCTGGAGCACGGCGTGCATCGTTGCGAGCTGGATCTGCATCTGTCGCGCGACAGCGAATTGATGGTGATTCACGACCCGACGCTGAAACGCACCACCGGCCACCGCGGCAAGGTGGTCGAGCACGACGCCGCCGAGCTGGTCACTTATGACGCGCGTAAGAGCGGCCCAGACTGGGTACAACCCTGCCCCATCCCGCGCCTGGCCGAGCTCTTCGAAAGCTGCGCTTTCGAGCATTGGCAGCTGGAAGTCAAAAGTGCCTCGAAAGTCCGCGCGGCACGCACCGTCACGGCCATTGCCGAACTGAGCGAACGCTACGGTTTGACTGATAAGGTCACCGTAACCTCCAGCTCGCGGACGGTGCTGGCGGCGCTCAACCAG
>JBFKAF010000131.1:0-7736 GCA_041621735.1 Pseudomonas sp. | reverse complement strand
TGTTGCGCCGTTCCGGGCGCATCTGGATATTCAGCAGGCCGCCGTCCTTGGCGGTGTGGTCGATGGTGCCGTCCAAGTCGAGCTCGTCCTGAGCGCCCTGACGAGCGAATTTGCGCAGGCGGCGCAGGGCGATCTTGATATTGCGCGTGCCCAACTCGACCTGGTCGTCGAGATTCTTGTACTCGCGCTGATCCCAGACTTTGACCGCCTTGCCTTGACGCTGGCCGGCGTCGCCGACGCGGATGCCCTCGGGGTTGAAGCCGCCGGAGCCGAAGGGGCTGGTGCCGCCGGTGCCGATCCACTTGTTGCCGCCGGCGTGGCGCTCCTTCTGTTCCTCCAGGCGCTTCTTGAACTCCTCGATCAGCTTGTCGAGGCCGCCAAGCGACTCGATCTTGGCGCGCTCTTCGTCGGTCAGCGAGCGCTCGAACTCCTTGCGCAGCCACTCGTCGGGGATCAGCGCCTCGATGTGCTGGTTGAGGTTTTCCAAGCCCTTGAAGTAGGCGCCGAACGCGCGGTCGAATTTGTCGAAATGCCGCTCGTCCTTGACCAGGATGGCGCGGGCGAGGAAGTAGAACTCGTCCATGTCGGCGAACACCACGTTGTGTTTCAACGCGTTGATCAGGTCGAGCAGCTCGCGCACCGAGACCGGTACTTTGGCCGCGCGCATTTCATTGAACAGGTTGAGCAGCATATCTGCGCCCTCAATAGTATCCGTAGGGTGGGTTAGCCGCGCAGCGGCGTAACCCACCATCGATGCCGCAGGCATCGCCTTGGCCAGCCTGGCGGCTGGTGGGTTACGCTTCGCTAACCCACCCTACAGGAGCTTGTCTTAGCGGCTGGCGCGACGGCTCATGAAGGCCAGGCGTTCGAGCAGCTGGACGTCCTGCTCGTTCTTCACCAGGGCGCCGGCCAATGGCGGAATGGCCTTGGTCGGGTCGCGCTCGCGCAGCACCGCTTCGCCGATGTTGTCGGCCATCAGCAATTTCAGCCAGTCGACCAGCTCGCTGGTGGACGGCTTCTTCTTCAGGCCCGGTACCTTGCGCACATCGAAGAACACGTCGAGCGCCTCGGCGACCAGATCCTTCTTGATGTCCGGGTAGTGCACGTCGACGATTTTCTGCAGGGTGCTGCGGTCCGGGAAGGCGATGTAGTGGAAGAAGCAGCGGCGCAGGAAGGCGTCCGGCAGTTCTTTCTCATTGTTCGAGGTGATGATGATGATCGGACGTTTCTTGGCCTTGATCGTTTCGTTGGTCTCGTAAACGTAGAACTCCATCTTGTCGAGTTCTTGCAGCAGGTCGTTGGGGAACTCGATATCGGCCTTGTCGATCTCGTCGATCAGCAGGATGACCCGCTCATCACTCTCGAAGGCTTCCCACAACTTGCCCTTCTTGATGTAGTTGCGCACGTCGTGGACCTTGTCGGAGTCCAGCTGCGAGTCGCGCAGGCGGCTGACCGCATCGTATTCGTACAGGCCCTGGTGCGCCTTGGTGGTGGATTTGATGTGCCAGGTGATCAGCTTGGCGCCGAAGGACTCGGCCAGCTGCTCGGCGAGCATGGTTTTACCGGTGCCCGGCTCGCCCTTGACCAGCAGTGGGCGCTCCAGAGTGATCGCGGCGTTGACCGCGAGTTTGAGGTCATCGGTAGCGACGTACGACTGAGTGCCTTGGAACTTCATCAGTAAATCCTCGAACGGTGTCGGCGAGCGATAAACCCGCTAGTTCAGTATTTAGAAAAACTGACTATAACGCGGAGGTGGCGCCAGTGTGAACGCAGACGGCTCATTCAGTCACTGAATGGGCCGTCACTTCGTGACGGGTCTGGCCGCCGGGGTGTGTTCAACGCATGCAGTAGAGGTTTCGACAAAGGCATTGTGCAGAATCACGAGGAAGACCTGCACCCCACAGGATCAACTGTTGATACAGGTTGTCACCGAGTGCACTGTGCCGGGCTGGACTGCTGAGCTTGCCCATCATAGTCTCTGAGGCTTTCCGCCAAAACGCGCATAAGGATCTCGCCATGAGCCGCATCTTCGCCGACAACGCACAAGCCATCGGCAATACCCCGCTGGTCAGAATCAACCGTCTCGGGCCTGCCGGCGTGACCATTCTGGCCAAGATCGAGGGGCGTAATCCGGCCTATTCGGTGAAGTGTCGGATCGGCGCCAGCATGATCTGGGATGCCGAGGAGCGTGGCGTGCTCAAGCCCGGTATGACCATCGTCGAGCCGACCTCCGGCAATACCGGCATCGGCCTGGCCTTCGTCGCGGCGGCGCGGGGCTACAAGCTGCTGTTGACCATGCCGGCGTCGATGAGCCTGGAGCGACGCAAGGTGTTGAAGGCGCTGGGCGCCGAATTGGTATTGACCGAACCGGCCAAGGGCATGAAGGGGGCTATCGAAAAGGCCGCGGAAATCGCTGCCGCCGACTCGGCCACCTACTTCATGCCGCAGCAGTTCGAGAACCCGGCTAACCCGGCGATCCATGAAACAACCACCGGCCCGGAAATCTGGAACGATACCAATGGCGCGGTGGATGTGCTGGTGGCCGGCGTCGGTACCGGCGGCACCATTACCGGGGTGTCGCGTTATATCAAGCAGACTCAGGGCAAGCCGATCCTGTCTGTGGCGGTCGAACCGGTGTCTTCGCCGGTGATCAGCCAGACCATAGCCGGGGATGAGGTCAAGCCGAGCCCGCACAAGATTCAGGGGATTGGCGCTGGCTTCGTGCCGAAGAATCTCGACCTTAACCTGGTCGATAGTGTCGAGCTGGTCGAGGATGAAGACGCCAAGGCCATGGCCCGGCGTCTGATGCGCGAGGAAGGCATTCTCTGTGGCATCTCCTGTGGCGCGGCGATGGCCGTGGCCGTGCGCCTGGCTGAGAAGCCGGAGATGCAGGGCAAGACCATAGTGGTAATCCTGCCGGACTCCGGTGAGCGTTACCTGTCGAGCATGCTGTTCAGCGATCTGTTCAGCGAGCAGGAAATGCTGCAGTAAATATTTAGCAGGCAATGGAAAGCCGCTCGCGAGCGGCTTTCTGGTTAAGTGAGTGCTGTTATTCGAGCAGGCTGTCGCTGGTGTGGCCGTTCTTCTCCAGTATCGTGCGCAGGCGTTTAAGTGCCTCGGCCTGGATCTGCCGTATCCGCTCACGGGTCAGGCCGATCCTCTGACCCATTTCCTCCAGGGTGCAGCCTTCATCGCCGCGTAAGCCGAAGCGGCGAATCAGCACCTCGCGCTGTTTGTCAGTCAGTTCAGCCAGCCAGACCTTGACGTTCTGCGACAGCTCGTTGCCCTGCAGCAAACTGCAGGGGTCGTTCGACGGATCGTCGGCGAGTGTCTCCATAAGTGTGCGGGCAGAATCTGGAGCGAGGGCGGAGTCCGCGGATGACACCTGTACATTCAGATCGCGTATGTGTTCGACCTCGCTCACGGTTTTTTCCAATAGGTCGGCGATCTCATTCGATGAGGGGTCATGATCGAGCTTGCGGGTCAGCTCGCGAGCGGCTCCCAGGTAAGCATTGAGCTTCTTGGCCACATAGATGGGCAGACGGATGGTGCGGGTCTGATTCATGATCGCCCGCTCAATGGCTTCGCGAATCCACCAGGTGCCATAGGTCGAGAAGCGGTAGCCAAGCTCAGGGTCAAACTTGTCCACCGCACGGATCAAGCCGAGATTGCCTTCTTCAATCAAGTCCAGCAGCGCCAGGCCGCGATTGAGGTAACCGCGCGCAATTTTAACGACCAGGCGCAGGTTGCTCTCAATCATACGCTTGCGTCCCTGCGCATCGCCCTGTCGTGCCAGGCGGGCAAAGTGCAGTTCCTTCTCATGGGAGAGCAGGGGCGAGAAGCCGATTTCGTTCAGATACAGACGAGTGGCATCGAGGGCCTGTGCGTAGTCGGTGGATCTGTGCGGTTTCACGGCGCAGGCCGGCTTCAGGGCGGGCTTGACGGGCTCGGCTAGAGCGGCCGAGCGCGTCATCGGCGCGACAGGCTCGACAAGCATTACCGCCTGTCGGTTGTTGAGTGCGACAGGCGCGCCAAGCATTTGGCGTTGATCTGGGTCAAGGTCATATCTGAATACGTAAGTCATAGTCACTGCTCAGAAATTCCTAGAGGCCTACAGCATGCGAGTGTTCCCTGCATAGCCAAAGATGCGGAGGTCGAATCAAATTTCGCGACTTTGGTCTGAAAACACGCTAGGCCCTTGGTCTGAAAGAAGTTGGGCGTTTTGGCCAGTGATTGCCTAGATTTCATGCAGGCAGTTCGAGCGAGCATGCGCCGGCTTTACTACACTCAGAAGGGTTTGGGCTGTGTGGTGGAGCGGCTCGGGCTAAATCATCGGAGCGCAGTAGGGGAGGGATCGTGTATGAGCTGCAAAGTCAGGATTGGTATCGTCGATGATCACCCGCTGTTGAGGCAGGGGGTCGTTGCGACGCTCAAGAGAATCGCCGATTTCGAGGTGGTGGAGCAGGGCGGTTCAGCCGATGAGGCCAAGGCCATCGCCGCGGAATTCGAACCTCATGTGATGCTGATGGATGTACACATGCCCGGTGATAGCTTTGCCGCGGTACGCGCCATTACATCGACCTCAGCGTCGATCAAGGTTTTGATGCTGACGGTTTCCGAGTCCGAAGAGGATGCCTATGCGGCCTTGGAAGCGGGCGCCAAAGGCTATGTGCTGAAGGGCGTAAGCGGACCGGAGCTGGTACAGGCGATTCGCAACGTGGCCAAGGGCGAAACTTTCATCACCCCCGGCTTCGCCAGTCGGTTGATCAACAACCTGAAGAAGCATAATGAGGGTGAGAAGACCATCGCCGACCTCACCCATCGCGAGGAGCAAATTATTCGCGAGGTTGCCAACGGGCTGACCAACCGTGAGATTGCCCTCAAGCTCTCGCTGAGCGAGAAAACCGTCAAGCATTACATGACTAGCGTCATGCAAAAACTCCACGTCCGCAACCGTGTGGAAGCGGTGACCGCCGTCAGGCAGCATTGGGATAACGCGCAGGTTTCGAACATCAAGCGCCGCTTGGCGGGGTCGCAGTGGGTGGCCTGTGAGCCGTACCATGAACTGGACTAACCGCCCCGGCCGGCGGTCATAGCTTGAATCGTGCGCTTACTTGGGTGCCGACTCCGACCGTTGAGTCGATGCTAAATACGCCGCCAAGCGCTTCGACTCTATAGCGCATACCGGCCAGACCCAGGCAGGTCTGGCTTGGGTTTACCTCAGCATCGGGCGCACTCCCGGACGCGATACCTGGGCCGCTGTCGCAGACCCGCACCTTGAGCCAGGCTCCGTCATAGCTGGCGTGAACCTCCTGACCCGCTCCGCCGGCATGGCGGTAGGCATTGTTCAACGCTTCCTGAACAAAGCGATAGATGCAGATCTTATGGGTGAGCGGTAGGTCTTCTGGCAGAGAGCCGCAGCTCAGCTTGACCTGGGTTTTGCTGCGTTGTTGATGCCGCAGCGCGACCAGCTCCAGTTCCTGACGCAAGGGAATACCGTTGATTTCCGGTAACGCCAGGCCGCGAGAAATATTGCGGATCTCTTGCAGTGCATCTTGTGCGGCATTCCTCATGGTTTCCAGGACATCGCCCTCTAATGGATGGCCATTTTTCTGGTAGCGCTCTTGCAGCGCGGCGAGCTCATCCAGTCGAACCAGGATCAGGGTCAGCAGTTGGGCGGGGCCGTCATGCAGGTCCGCGCCGATACGGCGCAGAGTGAGTTCGTTGATTTGCGAAAATTCCTGGTGGGCAGTGGCAATCTTGCGTTGCAGGTCGCCGTTTTCCGAGAGCAGTTGTGCCTGTTCATGCATTTGCCTGCGGAGCGCCTGTTGATGCCGCTCAATGATCCGGTCGCCGCCTTGTACGATAACAAACAACAGCAGCAGCATGGTCAGGGTGGCCGTGCCGACTATGGTCCAGACTTCCCGGCGGGTGCGGTCGACTTCGTGCTGCAGCGTCTCTGCGCTCTCATAAAACTCGCCAACGGCCACAATCCGCCCCGAGCCGAATTCCCGCAGCGGGGCATAAATTTCATACAAGGGAATACCCAGGCTTCGTTCATACGCATTCTCGTCATCGCTCAGCTCACCCCATTCGGTGACGGTATGGCCCGCCAAGGCCTGGGTTATTTCGTCGGAAGCCGGAAACGTCTTGTTCAGTACGGTCTTGTTCGTGCCGTAAATAATCGTGCCGTCGGGGCTCCAGATCTTCACGGATTTGATGTGGGTGTTCAGCGTGGGGCTCGACATCAGGCGGTCGATAGACTGGGAGGTCTTGGCGGAAAGGCGTTTGGCCGTGGACAGTTCTTGCACGTAGGGTTCGAGGAAGGTCGCCATGTACAAGGCACCGGCCTCGGCAGCGGCCTGTACCGACGATCGCTCTATGGTTCTGCTGACGATGTTGCCGACGAAAGCCATCGTCAGACCGAGAATGAGCACCGCGGCAATGACGAACTGGGTCGAGCGGCTCAAGTGGCGCAGCGTTATCAGTGGGTTCTGCCACCAAGCTGGGCGCGAGTTCGAACTGGGGGCGGGAGTCGAGCCCGGCAAGTCCGGGGCCGGTTCTTGCGGCAAGGGCGCGCTCTGCGATGCGACCTTCGCTCCTGTAGACATCCGCATTACTCCTTGGGTTGACCCCGCAATGACCGCCGGTCGTCTGTTGCCAGCTGCGAGATTTCTAGGGAGGCATCCGCAAAGCTCACGCAGCCCGCGTAGCAATAGCTGACCTAACAGGCTGTTGAAAACTACTGCGCTCGGCTATGCGGCGTTGAAATCAGCCTCACAAAAGCGCCGCGTTGAATGCGCTTCAGCACGGCCCCGAAGGGGTGAGCGAAGCGAATCAAATGCTCATGTACAGTTCGTACACTGCGCTTTTTACTCGCTTCGCTCGCCCTGCGGGCCAGCCTCCGGCTGTTACTCCGCTTCGCTGCGTTGCGGCGGATGTCGCCTTGCCTAGCCTTCGCTCGCTACATTCTCAACGGCCTGCTAAGGGCGCCTGGGGCCGGGTAGCTGGAGTGAGGATGCCCGTTCACTGCATGAGTCTAGTTCAGCTGACGATGCTGGGGCCGGTTGGGATGCTTACGACCTGCAGTCGGTAGTGCAACAGTGGCCGGGAAAGGCGTATGGCCGTGCGGCGCACGGCAGTGCGCCCGGGTAGACAGGCGGCGCGTTGGGTTATCAGGGGCGATATTCGGGTCGAGACAAGGCAGTGGCTCTGCCCGCGCGCAGAGAGTCGCGGGTCGCCGTGGAACAACTGGTGGCCTGTGCGGCTAATTGGTTAATTGAATTAACCAAGCAGGCCACTAGGTAGCGGCTTGTGGTTCTATTGCCGGCGCCGTCGGCCTGACCACCAGCCACAGCGCCACGGCAATCAACACGCCGCCATACAGATAAGCCCAAGATAACGGTTCATCCAGCAGCAATGCGCCCCACAACACGCCGAAGGGCGGGATCAGGAAGGTGGTCGTCGAGGCTTTGATCGGACCGATATCGGCCAGCAAGCGGAAATACAGCACATAGGCAAAGGCCGTGCACATCAGCCCGAGCCCCGCCAGAGACAGCCAGACTTCCAGGCCGCCCCAGCTGACCGACGGCTGCACCAGCAGCGCACCGGCGAACAGTGGCAACAGGAACAGACTGGCGCCGCACAGGCTGCTGAACGCGGTCAGGCGATTATCCAGCCCGCCCTGTTGGCCGATCCAGCGTCGGGTGAGGAAGCCGGCGAAACCATAGCAGGTG